>CAXRBW010000081.1:0-2189 GCA_964228775.1 Pyrinomonadaceae bacterium
ATGTTCGGACGGAAACGATCCATTGCAACGTCTGATTCAAGACGTGCATTGAGATCGGCTAGCGAGGATTCTCCGATTATTAGAAATGGAAACCCATCGGCGAATGAGACCTCGTCTTCAGGGTGAACGCGAAACGATTCTTCGACCGGTCGCGGGACGGTGTCATCAATCTTCACTAGATGACAGTCCGATCCGATGTAGTCGGAAAAGAACTCGTCGACTGCAGATGAGTAGGTCCGCCCTGATGCCGCGTCATCCCAGACGGAAACTTCGATTGAGCCTTCGCCATCGGGAATGAAAGGAATGTCGATTGAAACCCCGTGCGGTTCCGTAACCCTCAGTGAATCGGATTGAGGTGCGACGTGCATGAGCGCGAGGGCGGGAAAGTCGCGCTGACTCAGAAAACGGCCGTTGCGGTCCGCGAGCATCCACCTTCGGTCGAGCTCGAAGCCGCGGGCGGAAAAGCGGGCCGCATCCATCTCAACCCCGCCGAGAGACTTGATTGGGTACACCCTAACCGAGGACACCTTCAGGCCCTGGGACCCCGATTTTTCGCTGTCACCGCCTACTGGATTCATTTGCTCTTGACACCGATTTTATCGGCTTTTTATACTAGCAGTCTTGGGTACAGAGTGCTAAAAATCACTTAGGGGCTCTGTCCCTTGAAGCGAATAATATCGAAAAAATAAAGACTTTACGATTTAAGGAGTTACAAATCAGATGGCTACATCAATCAAACCCCTGCACGATCGAGTGATCGTCCGTCGAATCGAAGACTCTGCCGACAAGACGGCAGGCGGTCTCTACATTCCCGACTCTGCGAAAGAGAAACCCCAAGAGGGTGAGGTCATCGCGGCCGGTGCGGGCAAGTACAAGGAAGACGGGTCAAGGCAGGCTCTCGATGTGAAGGCTGGCGACCGCGTCCTCTTCGGAAAGTACAGCGGATCGGAGATCAAGATCGACGGTGAGGAAGTCCTCATCATGCGTGAAGACGAGATCCTCGGAATCATCGAGCGCGCTGGCGCAAATGCGAAATAGTTTTTGCGGATGAGATTCTCATCCGAATCGAAGTTTAAGGGAGTTCAAAACAAGTTATGGCAAAACAAGTAATTCACGGTGAAGAGTCACGCGCTGCGATTCTCCGCGGCGTCAACCAGCTCGCGGACGCAGTCAAAGTTACGCTCGGTCCGAAGGGCCGCAACGTGGTGATCGACAAAAAGTTCGGTTCACCCACCATCACGAAAGATGGTGTGACCGTTGCGAAGGAAATCGAACTCAAGGATTCACTTGAGAACATGGGAGCACAGATGGTCCGCGAGGTCGCCTCAAAGACGAGCGATGTCGCCGGAGATGGAACGACGACCGCGACCGTCCTTGCTCAGGCAATCTTCAAGGAAGGTGTCAGAACGGTTGCGGCCGGTGCGAACCCGATGGCGCTCAAGCGCGGCATCGACAAGGCAGTTGTGGCAGTTGTGACGGAGGTCAAGCGACTCGCAAAGCCCGTCTCAGGCAACGCGATTGCCCAGGTCGGAACTGTCTCTGCGAACGGCGACACCAAGATCGGTGAGATCATCGCCGAGGCGATGGACAAAGTCGGTAAGGACGGCGTCATCACTGTCGAAGAGTCGAAGACGATGGACACCACGCTCGAAGACGTCGACGGCATGCAGCTCGATCGCGGATACCTGTCGCCCTACTTCGTGACAGATCCCGAGAGAATGGAAGCCATCCTCGATGAGCCGTTCATTCTCATCAACGAGAAGAAGATCTCCAACATGCGCGACCTTCTGCCGATTCTCGAGCAGGTCGCCAAGATGGGAAGACCGCTTCTCATCATCGCTGAAGACGTCGAAGGCGAAGCACTCGCGACTCTCGTCGTGAACAAGCTCCGCGGCACACTCAACGTCGCTGCAGTCAAGGCCCCTGGTTTCGGCGATCGCCGCAAGGCGATGCTCGAGGACATTGCAGTCCTCACGGGCGGCAAGGTCATCAGCGAAGACCTCGGCATAAAGCTCGAAGGTGCGACGATCGACTTCCTCGGACAGGCGAAGCGCATCACCATCGACAAGGACAACACGACCGTTGTTGACGGCAGGGGTGCAGCCGATGCCGTTGAAGGTCGTGTCAAGACCATCCGCAACCAGGTCGAGGAGACCAGCTCCGACTACGATCGTGAGAAGCTCCAAGAG
>CAXRBW010000082.1:0-3372 GCA_964228775.1 Pyrinomonadaceae bacterium
GGTCTTTCGCGGCGACGACGCCTGTCCCAAGGTTCTGATCGAGGAACTGCGAGGTATCTTGGACTACCTTTGGATCCGTGCTCATTCCAGGTATGACTTCAACCAACTTCATGTATCTGGGAGGATTGAAAAAATGCACGCCAAGGAATCGCGACTTAAAAGAATCTGAAAATGGCTCAGCGATGGATTCGATTGGAATACCGCTTGTGTTCGATGCGACCACTGCACCAGGTCTCAAATACTTTGCAACTTCTGTAAACAACTTGTGCTTGATATCGAGTCGTTCCACAACAGCTTCGATTACGAAGTCACATTCAGAGATTCGCGTAATGTCATCCGTGAAGTTTCCGACTTCTATCAGTTCAGCGTTGGAGGCCAACATGAAGGGTGCCGGCTTTAATTTCTTCGCCGCTTCAAAAAGCCCTTTGACAATAATGTCATTGTCATCACCTTCGGGGGGAGCAATATCCAAAAGGAGAACCGGTATACCTGCGTTGGTAAAGTGTGCCGCAATCGCAGCGCCCATAGTGCCGGCACCGAGGACTGCAGCTTTTCTGATTTGAAGCATCGTTGATCGAACCTTCCGGCGAGAAAATTTCACAAAGTATAACTGAATGAGTATTCATTCAGCAAGGAAAACGCCGAGGCTCAAGCAGGTTAGCTAAAGCCGCCCAGTATCAAAAAATTAAGATTTTTACTGAGTATTTCGTTGACTGGGTCGTTGCTGTCCGCAGATACTCCTCAATCCGAGGCGATGGAAACTGACTCACCTGGAGTTCATCTCCCACCAAGATGGACGACCAATTGAAGCAGGCTTCCGAGTGTCCTCTTATTTTTCCCAGATTGGAGGTTATGAGGTTTATGAAAAGGATTTTATTTTTCGCAGTTTTGATTCTTTCGGCGCTCTCTGCGATTGCACAGACAGCGGAGCCGGCAAACGACTCCACAAGAATCTTCCGAGCAAACAAGGTACAAATTGAGCAGGCGCAGAAGATGTTGAATCTTCCGGTCAGCGGACACTTGGGACCTGAGACGCGTTTGGCACTCAGGCAGTATCAAGAAAGGGAAGGTCTGCGTGTTACAGGAACACTGAACTTCACTACTTTGGATCGTCTTGGAATCGCACTCTCAGATGGGCAGAAAGTGGTTTTGAATTCGGGTTATTCAGGCCGAAGACAGCGTGTCACTCCTTCACAGATTAAGACCGTCAAAGAAATACTGCGGAATAAGCAGTTACTTACAGGATCCGACACTGAAAAACTCGACGAAGAAACGAGGGCTGCGATTCGTGCATTCCAAAAGATGGAAGGAATCAGGGAGACTGGTACTTTGAATAAAGAGACGCTTTCTAGGCTTCTAGGGACAGGTTCCGAACGGCAGTGACCTCGGGTCTTGGATGGATGTGAGGGCGGGCTTGGGTCGCCCTTTCTTTAATTGAATGTCCGTTTCATCTATATTTGGCGTTGCCAGTTGTAACTGACTACTGAAGATGCAGGAAAAGAACATTTATTTTTACATCGTCATCCCGTCCCTCGCCCTTATTGTGGCAGAGGTTCTCTACTGCCAAATCTTTCGTAAAAGATATATAAGTTTTGCCGAATCAATCGCGAATTTTGGAACTGCACTCGGCAACCAAACCGTCAACATTCTCGTGATGTTGGGGGTCTATGTCGTCTACAGTTGGATCTGGACGAATTTCAGAGTCTTCACGATTGAGCTCAATTGGTGGACATTCATACTGCTTTTGATTGGGGTTGATTTTGTATTTTATTGGGTCCATCGATGGGGACACGCCATCAACATAATGTGGGCAGCGCATTCACCTCATCATTCAGCCGAGGAGATGAATTTTCTCGTGGCCGTCCGAGCTAGTGTCACCCAACGTCTGAGTTCGTTTTGTTTTTTTTGGGTCCTAGCGGTCGCAGGATTTAGACCAGAGGATATCTATGCAGTTGTCGCAATCCATCTTTTCATCGCCTTTCTCCACCACACGGAGGTGGTAAGAACTCTTGGCCCGATAGAATGGTTCTTCACCACACCGTCGCACCATCGGGTGCACCATGGCATAAATCCTCAGTATCTCGACAGAAACTTCGGTGAATTCCTCATCATTTGGGACCGTATGTTTGGAAGTTTTGAAAAGGAGCGTGAAAAGGTCGTCTACGGCATACTTGACCACCCAAAGAGTTGGAATCCGATTTTCATCAACTTTCATTATTTCATCGTGCTCTGGCGCCACGCTGTTGCGGCTCCTTTCTGGTGGGACAAGATCCGAATCTGGTTCATGCCTGCGGGATGGCGTCCACGTGGACTACCGCAATTCGACAAGCCGGTAATCCATAGTGAATCTCAGGTCGAGCGTTACCGGCCGGCGATGTTCGCCAATGCAAAGATTTATCTATTCATCCAATGCGGGCTTGGCTTCCTCTTGATGCTCGGCATCATTTCGAATGTGTTTGCCTGGTCTGCACCTTACAAATGGATAGGAGCAGGCCTCCTTTGGTGGCAGATAATCAACTGGGGCGGAATTCTTGAGGCTCGGGAATGGGTCGTAGTGTCGGAGCCCGTCAGGGCGGTGGTAACAGGTGTCACTATTTTGATCTTTGGAGATTTATTGGTTACATCAATTCCCGCAGTTTCGATTGTTGGGGCAATTACACTATATTCGACAATCTGGCCCTTGCTATTCTTCCGACCAGACAGCCCACGCTTGGTGGCGGTCTGAAAATAATCTTTATTTAGAAGTTGAGACCCGCCAATCCGGCGGGTCATTGCTTTGCCTTGATTCGTGTCAGAACCTACAATTCTCAAAGATGTCATCCAATAAAAAGGACCAATATGATGAGGAAGTCCTCAGCCATTCCTATGATCTCAGGATTGCAAGGCGGCTCATCCGTTACCTCCGTCCGTATTGGAAGTCCGTCTTTTTGGCTCTTGTTCTCACCCTTCTGACCAATGCCCTAATAAGTCTTCAACCACGGTTTACGCAATACGCTGTGGACGACTTTATCGTGCCAAAAAGCATCGATGGCCTCTCCCTCTTTGCACTCTTATTCTTCGCCGTCTTCCTGCTCCGCTTCATATTCAGTTATCTGCAAGAGGTGACACTCAACAGGGTGGGGCAAAAGGTCATGTTGGACCTGAGGTCTGAAATCTTCGCAAAACTTCAGAGACAGGATGTCCGCTATTACGACAAGAATCCAGTGGGGCGCATCATCACTCGCCTGACGGGCGATGTCGACTCTCTGAACGAGCTTTTCACGTCCGGAGTGATCGATGTTCTCGGCGATCTTGTGATCATTCTCGCCATCGTCACGCAGATGTTTTACATGGAATGGAAGCTTGCCGTCGTCGCTCTTGTGACTGTTCCAT
>CAXRBW010000083.1:0-2914 GCA_964228775.1 Pyrinomonadaceae bacterium
CGACTCCGAAAAATGGATTATGTATGAAAACTTCCCAGGTGACCGCCCAGAAATGAAGACGCCCGCTTGAGACGTCATCCTGACCCGTGAAGCCCGCCCCTCGCAGCAAGGAGTCACCTCCACCGAGTAGCAGGGTCGAGCCGACAATCACTGCAACTAATGAAAGAGACCCGCCGATGATTGCAAGTCGCTTCAACAATACTCCACCCGACTCACCCTGCTCGGCATCAGACTCATTCCCCTGCTTGCGAAAAAGAAGATGAATTGCGACAACCATTCCTGAAACGACCAAAATGCTGAGTAAGCCTCCGCGGGATCCCGTCAACACCACAGCGATACCAGATAGTGACAGCGCCAGTAGGACGAGCAAACGCTTTTCCTTAATTGCCCCTCCTCCAATCACAAGAGAAAGTGCAACTCCGAATGTCATTTCCATCAGACCCGCAAAATGATGCTTGTTGACGTAAGAGGCGAATGGTTCTGATTGCGGAGTTGGACGAAGGCCATAAATCGCATCGGGCTTCGTAAGGAATTGGAGTATTCCAATAAATGCCATCATCGACGTGAATGTCAGAAACACCGCCGTGGCAATCCTGAGTCTCTTATATGAGTCAATATGCGAAAGAGCAGCTGCAAAGAATATGACGTAGATAAAAAGTTGGACCACCGCATAGCGCGTAGCGAAAGGATTCACAGAAAGTGCCGTGGCGGAATCGACAGACAAGGACGAGAGAGTGGAGTTTGAGGCGAACGGAATGATTTGCATCAACCCGATGATTGCCAGGCCGAGCAGAGGCAGCTGCATAGGCTCGGCGCTAATCTCCATCGCTCCTTTTTTGATACTGTCGAGTGACCATAGCCCCAAAATCAGAAGGGCGAAAAGCATGTGAAGACCAATGGCCCAAGTGTCTACTCCGCCATATAAAACAATGAAAACGACCGGGATCGACAAAATAAGCCCAAACACAATCGCATTGAGCTTCGAGGGCTTCACGCCCTCATCGTCTGATTGCTCGATCTCGATGCCGGGAACTCTCATAGCTTAATTTGCCGACAGAACGACACCGTCGACCCAAAATTTGCCCTCAATTGGACACACGTCCGCCACGCATCCGGCTCTGACGAGATTGAGCACGATTCCATCGCTTTGGAATGGGATTTTCAACTGAACTGCTTGTGAGGCCCAATCGGAAACCTGCTTTATTGGCTCCGTTTCCGCAATCAGAGCGCCGGTCTTCGCATCAACAATCTGCCACTTAAAAGTCGCCGCAAATTTTAGGTCTGACTTATAGGACACTTTGAGTTGATATGAGCCACCAGGAGTCACTGCAATACGCTGTGAGACACCACTGAACTTTCTTGCATTCGATTTGAATAGAACAGCGAGGGTTCGTTGCTTTTTGCCATCACGCTCCTGTGCGGTGTCGATTCCAATCTGAGCGTCAGAGCCATCGTTAACTACCCAGTCGAAAGGATTCTGGTTGGAAATCTTTATTTCTTCCTCGAATTCTCCATTCATGACCTGCCCAATTACTGGCACCCGACCGCTCTGCAAAGCTAGAAAGCGTACCATCGGCCCGAACTGCTTCGTCTCTTGCAGACGATGAAAGATGTCATCACTTATTGACTTCAAATCACCGGTACTTTTGTTTTCGACGGAAGTCCATACATCGAGCGCTGCATCGACCTCGGATTTGGAGACAAGCAACTGCGCTAATCCGGCCTTAAGGTAATCAGATCCGCTGAACAATGGCTTTATTTTTTCTATATCGCCGTCATTCAGAGCCCAGGCGATGGCGGCGGCCGGAGTGGAATATTTGAGATTGGTGGAGGCTGCTTTACCGATGAGTATGAATCCCTCGTCCGGCCTTCCAGCTCTCAATAGAAAATTACCGAAGGCCCATTGAACTTCCGAATAATTAGGTGCGAGGAGCAAGGCCTGACGGTATGCAATCTCCGACCGCTCAGACTTACCAGAACGCTCATAGGCCTTACCCAGCTCGATCCAAAGTCTGTAATCCTGAGGGGAGAGGCTCACCGCAACTTCATATTCTCTCTCCGCGAGCAACACATCCTGGGGTAAGAATGTACGACTCAACAACTCAGCCCAATAGTAATGGGTCCACGGATTTGAAGGTGCAAAAGAAACTCCGTATTCGGCGATTTCTTTGAATTCAGCGTTTCTTGCAACAGCCGAACCCACAGTCCATCGAACTACGAAAAAACTACAGACGGCAAATACTGAAACCGCCGCGACTAGCAGAAGTCGCGGAATGGCTCCTTCGGTTGAAATCACTATGCGCTTGCTCATGATCCACTGAGTTCGACTCGTTCAATCACGAACATCGCACGCTTGAGGGCAATGTTGGCATCACGGCACTTCTTTTTAAGCTCGAGAAAGCGTTCAGGACTAGAGTCTCGAAAGGAGATTAGACTTTCAGAGACATTCTGTTCCCGACATACCCTCTCGACGTCCTCCAAGACTCCAAGAACGGGCAGTCCGTGAATCATCTTCCCTGCTTTAAGGGGATCATCGTCGATAAATCCAATTGGAATCGCGTTCCAATTTGAATTGTTGGCCAACTCGCGAAGCGCTAGCTCACCGCCATCACCTGCACCGTAAAGAATCACACGGATACCGCCCTCAGCATTTTGGATTGGCAGAAGATACCGAAAGAATCTGAATGCGAATCGACTCAGGGCGAGAAACAGAAACATGATCACAGCATCTGCCGTGAAGACTGCGCGAGAGAATTCATTAAAGCGATAAAGCAGCAGGATTGCCAAAACACTTATGGCGCTACCAAACACCGAACCCTTTGCAAAGGTAAAGCGGTCGCGCACTCCCGTGTATCGCCACATACCCCGATACACTCCAACCCACAAAAATGCGAGGAGCTTGACGACAATGAGC
>CAXRBW010000084.1:0-2760 GCA_964228775.1 Pyrinomonadaceae bacterium
ATTACCTCTAGAAAACGCATTTCCCACGACGACACAGTCCGCACCGATGTCAGCGTTCTCTTTCCTGTATCCGTTCAGTATTTCAATGCCGAGAGCTTCAAGTTGCGTTGACATCGGTGGATACACATTTTGATCAGACCCCGTAACCTTGTGTCCTCGGGCCTGCAGCATACCTGCGAGTGAAGCCATCGCGGTTCCGCAAATTCCAATGAGGTGGTAATGCATATCGGCTCTCTATGAATTATTATTTCTAAAGCAATCCGAAGATTGCCCGCATAATTTATCACTTCGCATTTCGCATCACAATGAAGAGCTTTGGTAGATTGACCATATTCCTACTTACGACATCTGTACTCTCTGTTGCCGCCCAGGTCACACCAACAGGTAAATGGACCATAGAGACATTTGTCGATTACGGCTTCATTGACGCCAATGTTGTTTACAGCACAGTTGGCGACAAACCAATCACCCTTGATGTCTATCAGCCAAAATCTTCGGTACGGACCATCCGTCCGACCCTTATTTTCATACATGGTGGAGGTTGGAGGCGCGGATCGAAAGAGATGTATTCATTGAGGGTCTTGCCGTGGCTGGAAAGGGGATGGAATGTCGTCAACGTCGAATACCGCCTCACTCCTGAAGCCTTGGCACCTGCCGCAGTTGAGGACTGTCACTGTGCACTCCAATGGATCTACCGAAATTCGACGAAGTACGGTGTTGATCTTGAGAAGATAGTGGTCAGCGGACAGTCTGCCGGCGGGCATCTTGCGTTGATGACCGGATTGGCGGGTAAAGAAAACCTATTTGACCGGAGTTGTCCGGGGCCTATGCCGAGGGTTGCAGCTGTCATCAACTGGTTCGGCATAACAGAAGTTGGAGATCTTCTTACCGGGAAGAATAAAATGGAATTCGCCACGCAGTGGATAGGTGAAGGGAGACTTAACGATTCAAAGTTCATCGCATCCGTTTCCCCAGTCTCTTACATTGAAAAAGGGATTCCACCTGTAATTACAGTCCATGGTGATGCAGATCCGACTGTGCCCTATGCACAAGCTGTTCTTCTACATCAAAAACTCGATGCCATCAAAATCCCAAACAGATTAGTGACCATACCCGGCGGAGACCACGGCGACTTTTCGAAAGAGCAAAGTGTTCGGGCGTACCAGGAAGTGTTTTCCTTTCTCACCCGACTCGGAATCAATTAGCACGATATGAAAACATCAACTGTAAAAGTCAGACCCGATATCAGACAGATCACAAGACTAGTACTACCAAGTGGAAATCTGGTTCAGGGTCAGTCCGAACTACCAATCCATCCCGAACTCGCCATGCATGCCGCCCGCATCATTGCCAACAATGAGAACCACTACGGCGGGAGTGAGGGAAACGCTGCTCTTCGCAAGGCGGTCGCAGATAAACTTTCCAAATACAACGGAATCTCAGTTGATGTCGATGCGGTCCCCCACCAAGTTGTCATTACCAACGGTGGAACGGGGGCGATAGTTGGGATAGCCCAAGGGCACCTGGTCGGAAAATCAGCACTTGTTTTCGAGCCCTACTATCAGTATCACCGACGTATCTTGGAAGAGTTTGGAGCGAAAACCGAGACATTCGAGCTCGATAACTCACTGTCGTTTTCTAAAGATGAACTGGCCGTTAGGTGCCGGCAGCTCAAAAACCGAAATGAATTTCCACTTAGGGCGATCATTCTCTGCACCCCCGCCAATCCTTCAGGGAAAGTGTTCACTGACGCTGAGCTTCAAGCAATTGCAGAACTTGCAACCGAACTCGATCTTCTGGTCATTTCAGACGAGGTATATGAACACTTTGTGACCGGTGATAGTCCCCACCAATCGATTGCTGCATTGCCAGGAATGTTCGAAAGAACTCTAACCGTCAATTCGTTCTCAAAATCGTGGAATATATCCGGATGGCGTCTCGGATATTGCTATGGCAATCCCAAACTTCTTTCTGCGGTAAACAATGCGTCCAATGCCTTCTATGTTTGTGCAGCGACCCCGCTCCAATCAGCACTGTCCTCGGTCTTAATGGCTGATGAATCCTATTATTTGCGCATGAAAGAGAGCTTCACGCGAAAACGTGCCTTCGTTGCTGATGCGTTGACGGAACTTGGATTCAATCACTACGAATCAGGATCGTCTTTTTATATCTGGACCAGGATTCCTGAAGGGCACGGAGATGCGATGGCCTTTAATCAGAAATTGATGGAAAGTCATGGAGTAGCGGGCGTACCCGGCTGCGCATTCGCCGACTCCGACGCTTGGGACAATCACATGAGAATTTGCGTCGCACGTGAAGACAGTATTCTCGAAAGTGCAATCGATAAATTCCGCCTCGCCCTTAAATAACTTTTTATAGTGATATATTGACTTTGCAATCCAACGGTTGATAGATTTGCCATCTCGATATTCAGTAGGCTTCTGAATAGAGAGGTTCTCTTGCGCGTATTCGACATCTCGACATGCCAAGGAGAACCATGCAATTCCAACCTCGTAAAACCACCCTCTCAGCACTCTCACTAATTTCTCTGATCAGTATTCTCTGTGTACTGGTTGGACTGTTTTCAGTCCGTGCCGGCTCAGGATACTTTGATGGATTGCTCAGTCATTCCGGTACCACAATCCAGTCTCCCACCCCTACGAGGGAATACATCTACGTAGGAAAACGTCTGCTTGCAATCGCTGATTCAGGAGCAGATTTCGCGAACCAAAAACATATCGCCATTTGGCGACCTTCAAC
>CAXRBW010000085.1:0-5726 GCA_964228775.1 Pyrinomonadaceae bacterium
TTCTTCGGTTGAGAGGGAGACCACTGCAAAGGGCGCGGTACGGCCGACGCGTCGGCATTGGTCGAAGCTCGAACTTTCTGTGGTTGTGATTGCGGCATTGCTGGTGATGGCGCTTGCCGGGGAATACCTCGCATCGGAATGGAGCCTTTCAACTGCGAAAGAGCGTCTCGCCGAACAAGAACGCACCGGAGTTGAGCTGACATCGGTTCTCAAAGAACAGAAAGAGCTCGAGCAAACAGTTAAAGGAATTGAGGCCCGCATCGATGCAATCAAGAGACTGCGCGCAGGCCAGTCAGGTCCGAGCGCAGTGCTCGATGCCATCAGGGAGAGGATTTTGAACAATCCTGCAATCTCGCTCGAGAGTGTCACCCAGAAGGGCACCGATCTCGAGATTAAGGGAGAGTCGAGTGACGACTCAGCCGTCACACAGTTCGGACGGAGCCTGGAATTCTCCTCGGGTCTCTTCGCCAATCTCAGTATCGAGACACAGAGACGAGAGGCGCAGTTCCAAAAAACTTCCATGAATCCGGCTGATGCACCCAAACAAGAAATCGTGGTGTTCACCATCAAATGTGCTTACGTTCCGGCAAGGAACGCACTTCTTCCAGGGAGTCCACAGCCGCCTTCGACGCAACCGACACCAGTCAATACGGCGCGGGTGACAGTGCCAGTACCGCCTGTGGTCAACAACTGAAGTAACCGGGGCCGACAAAGAAAATGAAAGAGAAATTTCTCAATTTACAACTCCGATACCAAGTCATGCTCATGGCTGCATTCGCGGCTCTGATATTCGCAGGATTCTCTCAGACGTTCACGGCTTCGACCCGTGCCGAGGCGGGTTCAATTGAATCAGAGGCCGACCAGAAGTCCGCCCAGAACCAGGCCGCACGCGAAGCGACTGCGCAGTTCGACGAGATCCGCGCCTCGCTCGCCGAAAGAAGCGCTGAGTACGACGAACTAAAATCGCTTCTTCCCGAGCAGCGTGAGATCACCAATGTCCTCAAGGGATTGCAGGACACGGCTAGGGACAGCAGGCTGAGTGTGATGCGCTTCTCGCCGCGTGAAGACGTTCAGCAGGGAAGTATTACCGCAAAGTCTGTCGAGGTCGAGGTTGAGAGCAACTTCAACAATCTCCGTGAATTCTTCGACCGGATGGCGAAGCTCCAGCGCATTGTCTCGATAACGGATTTCAAATTGAACCAGATCTCGAAGCCGTCAAGCGGAAGGACGCTCAGCGCACAGTTTCTACTGACCGCGTACTACGCGACACCCGAGAATCTCAACGGAACCAAGCCCGCACAGCCTGACACCACAGCGGTGCCGGCGAAGTGACGAGCCGAAAGGAAGGGAACAAGATGACCGGAGCAAACATCATCGTAAAAAATGTTTTCATCGCCGCCGCGCTTGCCGTGCTTCTGCTGATGGCAGGAATGGGATCGAAGGTCTTCGGCCAACGTGATCCGTTTGAACTTCCAGCCTGGAAGCGGCCCGCAGCCTCACCTACTGGCGCAGCAGGTAAGGGCCCGAGTTCCGGCATGGTCGGAAGCTCAGGCATCGCGATTGAGAAACGTGTGGCGAGTTTCAAGCGCGAGCGTGACGCGGCGTTTCGCGCGGGCAAACCACTTCCAAAGGTCACAAGTATCCTGACAATTGACGAAATTTCTGTGACCGGCATCATTCTCACTCCGCGTGGTTACTCGGCCATCGTCGAGGCGCGACCGATAGGACTTTCCTATTCGGTTCATCCCGGAGAGCAGTTTTTCGACGGCGAACTCGTGGCAATCGAGGGGCACAGACTTGTATTCAGAAAGGTAAAGAAGCTTTCGAGCGGCAAATTCTCGGTGATGACTGAAGAAAAGCGCATCTCACGTGATTCGACGGAAGTGCGGACCGCTGCCGACCAGGCTCAGAGTCCGGTGCGCTCTTCCAATAGGGCCGAACGGGTTGTCTCACCGATGTCCGAATTTGAAGCTGCCGGCGCGAAAGCCGTTGTCATCCCTGATGACAAAAAGAATTCCGTACAGGTCAGCAAACGAGACTGATCTGCATTTCGAAAAGAGGTTTTATGAAACTCACAAGAAGTAAAAACGTATTCCGCGGGACGATAGTCTTCGTCTTTGCGACTTTGATGTCGATCTCCGCGACCGTCTCAGCCCAACAGGTGCCGCAGGCATGCAAGACCTATGGATGTGCAGGGTTTGAGGGAGAGAGAATCAGTCTCAATGTCGTCAACACCGACATCAGGGACATCCTCAATTACATCTCCGAGCAATACAAGATCAACTTCGTCATAGATAAAGCGGTCGAAAAAGTTCCGGTCACCGTCAATGTCAACAACGTTCCCTGGAACGTGACGCTCGATACGGTTCTGAGAGCACAGGAACTCGGAGTCAAGGTCAATGGACCCATCTTGAGGATTGCGAAGGCATCCGTCCTCGCCACCGAGAACGAAATCGAGTCAAAGATTCGTGACGGACAGCTCGACAGTGCACCACTTGTCACTGAATTCATAAGACTGAACTATGCATTCGGTTTTGGAACCCTCAGTGGTCAGGCAGGTCAGGCAGGTCAGTTCACTGCAGGCGTCAATCCAACTCCCGCTGGAATGAGCTCTGGCTCGGGAATGTCACAGGGCGGAGCTTCGACGATGACCGGACAGGACACGGGCATAATCGGAATCGTCCGTAAGCGACTCTCGCGCCGCGGAACAGTGGAGGTCGACGTCAGAAGCAACACGATAATCGTGACCGATGTCACCGAGAACATTGATGCGGTCAAGAAACTCGTCAAGCTTCTCGATCAGCCCGAGCCGCAGGTCGAGATCGAGGCGCGCGTCGTAGTTGCAAACAAATCTTTCAGCCGCGACCTCGGCGTTCAGCTTTCAGGACTTGTCCTTGGAAACAATGGAGCCGCGATTTCTGGTGCGACCCTTCCTGGAAACGCACCGGTTGCTCAACAGAATCAGAACAACAACGCCAGCCAACAGAGACTCAATACAGGGTTCTCGCCGAACGGCTCGCCTAACGGAGTGGTTCAGCAACCGAATGGCACGCTGGGTTCAGCGCTTGCCAACACGGTCATCGGCCTTACGACCGGGCAATTCGGGACGGCGCAGATCAGCGCGATGCTGACGATGGGTGAACAGAAAGGTCAGGTCAAAACGATTGCGACCCCCCGCGTCACCAGTCTCAACAACAGACCGGCCGTCATTTCGAGCGGAACTTCGATACCAGTCACCACAGTTCAGCCCAACAGCGGAGTCGGATCGGCGGCGGTTGTGACGACCGAATACGTCGAGGTGCCGCTACGTCTCGGAGTGACGCCACAGATAACAGACGCGGGCACAGTCATCCTCAACGTAGTGGTCGAGAACAGCGCTGTTGCATCGACGACCGGCGGTCCTCCGCCGATTGCCAAACAGCAGATGCAGACACAGGTCATGGTCCCCGATGGAGGGACGACCGTTGTCGGTGGTGCGCTCTTCGACGATGAACGCGAAGATCAGTACAGGACTCCGGGCCTCTCACGGATTCCAGGTATTGGAAAACTCTTCAAGAGAAAAGCGGTCGCGCGGAACACGAACGAGCTGCTGTTCTTCATAACGGTCCGCATCTCAAGATCGGATTATTTCGGAAATCCCACTTCGGGTAAGGTTCCGACTGACAAAAAGACCGAGCCCATTGTGCAACCGGTCCCACTCGGAAATCCTCCGACAAATTCAGCTCAGCCCGCCGCTGCGAACTCGGAACCAGCGCCGAAGAAGCCAGGCGATCAGCAGTAATCGCTGCATAAAAACGAAAAAGGCGGACCAAACGGGCCGCCTTTTTTTATTTTGTACTTAGTTTTACTGCGCGATGATTCCCGACGCGACCGGGATGTCGGTCGCAATGCCGAACTGTCCCGCGTACATGGTGCTATCAGAACTCTTCAATGCATACCAGACGCCACTGCGATAGACCGCCATGTCGGTGTACCCGTCTCCATCGTAGTCACCCGGAACTGGAACATCGGTCGAGATGCCCCATTGCACCGCCCCGAATCCCGAAGTCGACCGAAGCAGATACCAGACTCCCGATGAAGGTCTGAAAACTGCGAAGTCAGTCAGGCCGTCACCGTCATAGTCACCTTGCACCGGCTTGTCGCCTTGAGTACCAAAGGATTGATAGGTTCTGCCATTGTCGGAAGACCGCCAGATGTACCAGATTCCATTCGACGGTCTCCATACGGCGATGTCAGTGAGACCATCTCCGTCGTAGTCACCCTGCGCGATCTTGTCCGTCGCAAGTCCCCATTCGCGACTGATTACCGAACTGTCTGAGCTGCGCAGTATCCACCAAACGCCGGTTGAAGGTCTCCACACGGCGATATCCGATTTGAGATCGCCATCGTAGTCGCCGACAACGGGAATATCACCCTGCGTGCCGAAGGGGATTATCAGAAGACCGAGTGTACTTCTGTTGACGTACCAAAATCCGTTCGACGGTCTGAAGACCGCGACATCTGTTTTTCCGTCAGCATCGTAATCACCTGGTGCAATCACGTCAGTCGACAGCCCGAACTGATATCCGACGAAGCTTCCGTCCCTGCTGCTTAGTGAGTACCAAATCCCGTTTGATGGACGATAGACGGCGAAGTCGGATTTTGTATCGGTGTCGAAATTAGAAACAGCCGAACCCGAGAGCGTCGCCGCCGTTGATGTGTAGATGTAATCACCGCCGTTAGTGCCGTCGCTGTTTGCAGCATTACCCGCAGCGTAGAAAGTGATTTTTCCGACGCGCGTCTGCGGTGCGGTCCAGCGCATGGTCCAGGATTTGGTGTCGAACTGCGTCGGGGTCACCCCGTCACCCGTATGTTCGACATAGCGCCGCTGATTGCCACCGACAACACCGGTGACAATCTGTGTCTGTTGCGGACTAGTCGTAACGGTTGAGAATGTACCTGCCTGAAGATTGCGTGAATTGAGAGCTGTGACTTGGAACCCGAATATGACGCCGCCCGGACGTTCCGTCGTGAGCGTCAGAGTGTACTGCTGCCCGGGTTTGTAGTTTGCAGGAAGCCCACTGACCGAAACGCTACCACCACCGGAATTGAGCGGGATGCCGAGGTGGCATGCGGTGCAGTTCGCCTCGCCCGGCGCATTCGTGTGGCTGGCGGCCGGCCCGACAGATGAAGCGCTAGTAGTTCGAGAAGTGCGGTCACTGAATGAAACGAAGCAGATGAACAAGACCAGCATTACCGCGACTATGGTCAATTTTGTTTTTCTGAAACCGATACCCATGGTTTTCATAGACGCATCACCCGTTCAAATTGTCTACATGAATTGCGGGCTTCGCCCCAAGCGGATTTTGTTTCTCAAATACATTTGAGAGATTCAAAAGTCCTTGCTCGGACCATGCGGAGCCCGTCAGCTGCAGTCCGATAGGGAGATTTTCAGACGAGAGTCCGCACGGAACTGAAATCGCCGGGATTCCAGCAAGATTGGCAGACACCGTGAAGATATCGCTCAGATACATCGCGAGCGGATCGTCGATTCTCGCACCGCTTTTGAATGCAACAGTCGGCGACGTCGGCGTGAGGATTGCGTCACATCCCGCAAACGCCCGTTCATAATCTCGCTTGATTAGTGCACGTACCTTTTGACCTTTTGCGTAATACGCATCGTAGTAGCCGCTCGAAAGGACGTATGTCCCGAGCATGATCCTTCTTTTGACCTCGGCTCCGAACCC
>CAXRBW010000086.1:0-4298 GCA_964228775.1 Pyrinomonadaceae bacterium
AACCTCTTTCTCTGTGGTGTTGCGCAAAGCGATTTTGCAATCGTCGTTCGGCGAACCTCGGAATATGGACCCGAGACCGCACGAATTGCCGAAGAGTACGGAATGCACGTCGATATGCGTTTCAAGATTCCAGTAAGGGACACGGGTTTCGGCGGATTTATGCAGCTTGTGGCGGAGGCACTCGTCAGTCCGAGATTTGAAACGGTTCTCAGGCTCGTAATGCACCCCTACGGACCTGGATTATCTGAAGAGCAATTGGCCTCTGCATTCAAGTGGCATCCTGCAAGCCTTGAAGACTGGCGCTCGATAGGTGTCGATATCAGCTTCCTTGGCCCACATGAGAAATTGACGAGGGCCGGCTGGAGAAGTTTTGTCGAGGAGTTGTTTAAGAAATTCAAGACCCGAGATGCAACAAGTGTAAAGGCGCGCGAAATCCTCGCTTTCAATGAATTCAACGACTGCCTTCGAGAATTCTGCATAGTCGAGGCCGAGGAGCTTAGCGTCAGACAGTTCGCCGCTGAAATTCTTGAAATTCTGAACGCGTGTAGCGTTCATTTCAATCCGACCAACGGCGGCGTCGGTTTTCACGACCCTGACACGGCAATCGGCGGTGTGTTCAATCATCTGTTTGTGATGGGGGCTTCCGAGGGCGATCTGCCCGCAGCAGTCAGTGACAATCCCGTCGTGGATTTCATTGAGAGAAAGAAACTCGCAGAGAGAGGCGCAATTTTTGAGACGGCCTCGGACATCAGCTGCTGGGAGGCAATGTCCTTCTATTTCACGCTATTGACCGCCTCCGACTCTGTCACGCTTAGCTACGCAAAGACAGTTGGCGCCGATGAGAAACTCAAAAGTGAGGTTTTCAAAGATCTCGGAGTCAATCCTCAAGCTTTCGCGGGACAACATGATGTTGCATCGAGCATGGGCGAATTACGGCTCACAAAAATCCGTCAAGAAGGAATCTCAGACGATTTCGCGCTCGAGAGGGCGAGAAATGCTTATGCAGTAGAACTCCGGCGCGAGTCATCCGAGTCGCAAGATGAGTTCGACGGCCGCGTTGGAGTTCCATATGACAATCCTGATCACAAGTGGAGTGCCTCGCAACTCAAGAATATCGGCCAATGCGGTTTCAAATGGTTTGCTGAAAAGCTATTGAGGCTCAAGCCGATCGAAGAGATGGAGGGCGAGTTGACCCCGGCGACTCAAGGCTCTCTTTACCATAAAACTCTTGAGCTTGCGGTCATCAGGGCGGACAAGTCCAAAGATATTCGCGAAGCCATGCTCGACGTGCTCGATGATGCGTTTGCAGAAGCAGAGCAGGACGGGGAGGTCGGACTCCCGGTTTTGGTCAATTGGCAATATGAACGCGGCGAGCATCTGAAACTTCTACGCACGGCGATACGGTCCGAGGACTTCATCAGAGAAGGCGCACGGATCATTGCGACTGAGTTTGAATTCGACACCGAGTGGAAGGGTTTCCAGGTCACTGGATCAGTGGACCGAATCGATGTGACTCCCGACGGCCTGATTGCGATTGATTACAAAACAGGTAAGTCCACTCCTAAAGGAGTGAAGAACAGAGAGGGTAAGGCAGCAATCGATATCCAGATACCGATCTACTTATCGGCGGCGGTGCCGACTCACGAGAGCAGCCAGGGCGGACCGGGCACTGAAGGCTATTACTTCTCACTCAAAAAGGCTAAGAGTCTCAAGAAGGTCAGACTCGACAATGAAGAAGAGCTGGACGACTTCGTCCTGCGCGTCAGGCAGATGCTTTCAGAAGGAGACTTTTCTGTCTCACCGGACGTCGATCAGAATGCCTGCACATTCTGCGATTACGAGGCGGTCTGCAGAAAAGGAAATCGAATCAAGAGGAAGGAGGCTGCCAAAAAGAATGGTCAATCTGTCTGAAGAACAGAAACGTGCAGTCTTCGCTCCTGGAAGCGTCGCAATTACTGCAGGCGCAGGCGCGGGAAAAACAGGAACTCTCGCCGCGCGATATGTTGCTCACATCACCGAAGGTAAAGTCACATCGCCGCTCCAAATCGTTGCCGTTACCTACACCGAAAAGGCCGCTGATGAATTAAGGGCAAGGATTCGCAAGCAATTTAAGGAGCACGGTGCCCAGGAGGTGATAACCGAAGAGGTCATCGCCGAAGTCGAAGCGGCCCAAATAAGTACCATCCACGCGCTAGCCGCAAGAATCTGCCGTGATTTCTATGACAGAGCGGGTCTCGCGCCTGACTTTCGAGTGCTTGATGCAAGTGACACTGAGATTTGGCTCGTTGAGAAATTGGAGGAAGTGGCGGCAGATCTTCCTAGAGAAATCATCGACACATTACCTTTCCCTTTCTTGCTTCCCGCACTTCATGAACTGCTCAAGGATCCGCATGTTGCACAACGGGCCTTGCGTCTCGGCATTCCTGAGTGGACCGAGGCCATGCGGACATTCCGCATCAGAGTCGTAAGTGAATTTGTAGAGAGTGGAATTCTTGAGGTTTGTGCGCGTGAGCTTGAAAGCTACTCGGGCGCACCCGATGACAGGATAGAGTTGCTTCGTGTCGAGACACTGCGTCTTATTTCGAATCTGAAGGTTGATTCAGACCTCATTCCGTCCCTCACTGCACTGAGTAAAAGCACCCTCACGGGAGGTTCAAAGAACAAATGGCCCGACGGCGGATTCACTGAGGTGAAAGCTGCAGTCAAAGCGATTCGAACCCCAGCTGAGGAAGTCCTCAAGTTGGCACAGCTTGAGATTGGTGTTGCCGACCACGAGCTTGCACGCGCAGTTGGTCTGCTGCGGCAAGCCTTTGACCATGTGAGCACGGCAATCGATGCCAAAAAGAAGGAAGAGGGCATTCTCGATTTCAACGATCTTGAAATTCATGCGACGACGATTCTCGAAAATTCAGATGTCCGATCGCACTACCGCGAACGCTGGAAGGCAGTGATGGTCGATGAGTTCCAAGACACCAACACGGCACAGGCCAATATCATCAATTTGCTGACCGAAGGCGACGTGACACTTACGGTGGTCGGAGACAAAAAGCAGTCGATCTATGGCTTTCGAGGTGCCGAAGTCGAGATTTTTGATCAATTTGTAGAAAAGATTGGGGCATTGCCTTCAGGCTCGAAAGTAAATCTTGTGACGAGCTATCGGTCGCACGAAGGCCTCGTCGAGCTAACCAACAACATATTTGAGCCCGTTCTCAAGAAGCATTTCGAACCGTTGACTGCGCATCGTAAAGCGTCGCCCGTACCCGGTCCGTTTGTAGAGTTGAGCCTCATCGATGTCGAAGACGGTGACCGCCAGTACCCGTCTGAAAAGAGATTGAACGTCGAGGCCGTTGCCGTAGCGCGCAGAATCAAGGAACTTGTCGAATCTGGAACGATGGTGACCGACAAGGACACAAGAGAGCCCCGCAAGATTCGATATGAGGACATTGCCGTCCTTTGCAGGGCGTGGGCGCCTCTCTATGTAATCGCCGATGCCCTTTCCGCACAGCATGTTCCGATTGCATTCTCTGGAGACAAGATTCTTCTTGAGACACGCGAAGCTCAAGATGTCATAGCGCTTCTTGAATTTCTTGCGAACCCGAAGGACGACGTGGCTTTGATCGCAGTGCTTCGAAGCATATTTTTCAGCGTCAGCGATCTCGAGCTTCTAACGTACTCAAAGACATTCGACAAGAGCCAAAAATGGTGGGATGCGATGGCAACAAATCCCGGATCACTTTCGCATCCGGCGAAGATTCTCAAGGAGCTTCTCGACATGCGAGTCGCATCGACCGCCACCGCATTGATTTTGCGCGCCGATGAATTGACGGGGTATTCGGCGGTGGTCGCGAATCTTCCGCACGGTGAACGCCGAGCCGCGGATTGGCGCGGAATGGTGGGACTGCTTGAAGAGCTTGCACTCCAAGGCAGGGACGATGTCTTCAGCGCCGCGCGAGCAATCAAACGTCTGATTGAATTTGAAGTCGAGTGGCCAAGACTTCCTGTCGATTCGGGAAATGCGGTGCAGCTCACGACTGTGCACGGCGCAAAAGGTCTTGAATGGCCAGTGGTGTTCGTTCCTTCATTGACAAGAAAAGGCAACAACACCAAGGGAAAGATTCTTGTGGACGCCAACTTGGGGGTCGCCTTCAAGATTGACAATGGGGAAGGCGAGGAAGTGACCCCGGCAATCTATACGTTGAGTTCCGCTGCAAAGCAGGAGAAGGAAGATGATGAGAGAAGACGGGTCCTCTACGTTGCTCTCACCCGCGCGAAGGAAAAAATAATTCTTTCGGCCTCAT
>CAXRBW010000087.1:0-5049 GCA_964228775.1 Pyrinomonadaceae bacterium
GGTGACCACAGTCTCGACTGTCACGACCGGCTTGTCTTCGCGGATATGTTTAACAGTTGCAGTTGCGGTGATCGTGTCATCGATGAAGACCGGGGCGATGTACCTCTTCGTCTGTGACATGTAGACGACCTGCTTTTCACCGAATTCGGTGCCAAGCACTGCTGACAGCAATGCCCCAGAAATCATTCCGTGGGCGATTCGCTTTCCAAACCTCGTCTTGGAGGCGAAGTCTTCGTCGATATGAATTGGATTGAAATCTCCAGAGAGTTGAGCGAATGAGCGGATAACATCATCCGTTATCTTCTTGGTCGCAGTGAAGCGGGAGCCGATGATGATGTCCATGGCGAAAAAATGTAGTCTTCAGACTGACCCGCAACACAGGCTGAAATTGCTACCGTTGCTCTGTTCCCAGCCTGGCGGGTTTCACAACTCAGATCTTGTGCGGAGCCTGAAGCCGTAAGGGTCGAAGTACGACCTGAAATCAAATGGCGGAAAGGGTGGGATTCGAACCCACGGTACCGTTTCCGGTACACAGCATTTCCAATGCTGCCAGATAAGCCACTCCTGCACCTTTCCGAATAGGACCGCGTTTTTTGATTCGGAGTGCTCCGAATCTTTTTGGGTCTTCAGATTGTCAGTTCGGGGGTGGCTCCGTTCTGAAACGATGAACGACCGTTGATCCTAGAAAATGATGGCGGAGAGGGTGGGATTCGAACCCACGGTACCCGTTAGGGCACAACGATTTTCGAGACCGTCCGATTCAACCACTCTCGCACCTCTCCGCGAAAGCAAACATAGATGATACCTTTCCGCGCGCGCTTTAATCAAGGCTGAGAATCAGCGCCTTTCCTTAAAGAAATCCTGCATCAGTCTTCTGCAGTCGTCCGCGAGCACCCCCCTCTCGACAGTGATGCGGTGGTTGAGGTTGTCATTGTCGCAGATATTAAAGAGGGTTCCGGCCGCTCCGAATCGTTCATCAGGTGCGCCGAAGACAAGCTTGGCGATTCGCGCGTTGATCAGTGCCCCGGCGCACATCGCGCAGGGCTCGATTGTCGTGTATAGAGTCACTCCGATGACACGGTAGTTTCCGATTATGGATGCCGCCCTGCGCAGGGCGAGAACCTCAGCGTGTGCCGTCGGGTCACAATCCGCGATAGTCCTGTTGCCGGCCGCTGCGATTAATTCACCGCTCTCAGAGACAATGCACGCGCCAATCGGAACCTCGCCCGCACTCCGAGCGAGCTCCGCCTCGGCGAGTGCGACCTTCATCCATTTTTCATCGGCGGAGCGCATTGCGACGAGTCTAAACCATCGCCTCATTCACAGGAAAATGTGATTTGTCGATGTCCGTTCGGTCTGATATTTTAGGCTTTCCCGAAAGCCGTAAACATGACAAGCAGACTCCAACACTTTGTGCTCACCGCACTGATGCTCCTCGGAACTGTCGTTTCGGGCGCACAGCAGGCGACGGTTCCTTACGGGGAGATGAAACATCCGAGCCAGCAGCTCGGTCGTGAAATGACCTTCAGGTACGTACTGCCTGATGGTTACGAGGAAAAAATAAAAACAGGTGCGAGATTCCCGGTCGTGTACCTTCTGCACGGTCTCTCAGGCAACTTCAAAAATTGGAGCGACAAGACTGATATCGCTGAGCGTGCCCGTAAACACGGATTCATCACTGTATTCCCGGACGGTGGCGATGGGTGGTACACGGATAGCGAGACGGTCAAGTCCGACCGCTACGAGGGCTATCTTGTTCTCGACCTCATCCCTTTCGTCGATTCAACCTTCAAGACTGTTGCCACAAAAGAAGGTAGGGGAGTTGCTGGCCTCTCGATGGGCGGATACGGTGCGATCAAATACGGTTTGAAATATCCCGGCTCGTTCTCCATCGTCGGATCCTTCAGCGGTGCTCTTGATGCGCCACTCAGATCCCAGGACAACCCCGCGCTATCACCATCCCTCAATCAGACCTTCGGCGCCATGGAAAGTGAGACTCGCTGGCGGAATGATGTGTTTAGGATTGCTGAACTAAGTAGTCCCGAGGAGATAGCCTCGGTGCCATTCATCTTCTTTGCATGCGGCGTCGATGACTGGCTTTTCGACATCAATCGTAACTTTGCAGCGTTGCTTGTGAAGAAAAAGATGCCGCATGAGTTTCGGCAGATTCCGGGCCGTCACGAATGGCGACTGTGGGCGGAGCAGGCCGCTGAATTCCTCACTCTCGCCGATCGCAGGTTCAGGGGGCAATGAAATGTTGAACTTTGCCTTAGAAACGGCGCGAATGGCAGGCGCAGTACTGCTTGAGAAATTCGGTCGCGGCATCGACGTTACGAAGAAAGGTGAGGTCAATCTTGTCACCGAGGCTGACCTTGCGTCGGAACGCCTCATCATTGATCGGATTAGCTCACACTATCCCCAGCACCTGATTCTCGCCGAGGAATCAGGACAGACCAATATCGATTCCCATTCGAAGTGGAGGTGGATAATCGATCCTCTTGACGGCACTACGAACTTTGCGCATGGATACCCATGTTTCAGTGTCACGATTGCACTAGAGCATGAGGGGGAAGTGGTCATCGGAGTCACATATGATCCGACCAGAGATGAGATGTTCGGTGCAGAGCGCCGTCGCGGCGCGTTTCTCAACAACAAACCGATCCGTGTCTCAAATACCGAGAAGCTGATAGATTCATTGGTGGTCACCGGCTTTCCATATGCTTACACGGGCGATCCTCGATTCATCGGGAATCTGAATAATTTCCTTTTGAAATCGAGAGGTGTCAGAAGAGACGGATCCGCGGCCATCGACCTCGCCTACGTTGCTTGCGGAAGGTTCGATGGGTTTTGGGAGGAAGGTCTCAATCCGTGGGATGTCGCAGCTGGTTTTCTACTTGTTGAAGAAGCTGGTGGAAAAATTTCTTACTACGATGGCTCACCAGCATCGATTTACAGACCTCCTGTCTGCGCATCGAATGGCGCGATTCACGAACAGATGCTATCCATTCTCGGCTAGAGTTTCATTCATAAAATTGCCGTGATAATCTTTCAAGGATTCTAGAATTACGCATTGCCTCAACTATGGCTTGGTTCCGCAGAGACAAACCCAAGATCAAAGGACCTGAAAGCGAAAAGAACCGCACCGTCAAGACGGAGGGGATATTCGTCAAATGTCCGGAATGTGACAACTCGCTCTACAAGAGAGAGCTGACTGAGTCGCTTGAGGTTTGCATCCATTGCGAATACCACTTCAGATTGGGAGCCCGCGAACGCCTTGACCTTCTCTTCGACGACTCGGAATTCGAGCGACTCGACGAGGAGGTCACATCGGGGGACCCCCTCGGGTTCGTCGACTCGAAACCTTACAAGGACCGCATCGTTGCCGCCCGCAAATCCTCCGGCCTACCAGAGGCGATAGTTTCGGGTGTTGGAAAAGTTGGGGGGCATCTTGTCTACGCAGGGGCGATGGACATGTCCTTCATCGGTGGCTCAATGGGGTCCGCAGTCGGCGAAAAAATAACGCGTCTGGCCGAACGGGCGCTCGACAACCGAGGGGCGCTGATCGTTTTCTCGGCATCGGGTGGTGCGAGGATGCAGGAGGGCACTCTATCTTTGATGCAAATGGCGAAAATTTCTGCCGCACTTGCACGTTTGCACGAGGCAGGACTGCCATACATCTCCGTTCTGACTGACCCTACAACCGGCGGAGTGACCGCTAGTTTTGCGATGTTGGGCGATGTCATACTTGCCGAGCCAAAAGCGTTAATCGGCTTTGCGGGCCCGCGGGTCATCGAGCAGACAATCAGGCAAAAATTACCGAAAGGTTTTCAGAGGTCTGAATTCCTTCTCGAACATGGAATGGTGGATCGTGTCGTCGACCGACGCGAGATGAAAGACGTCATCACCAGGATGCTCGAGTTCATGATGGAGTCGCCGAAGGCCTAATAAACTTTTTCCTATGAAGAAATGGGGAGTTGATCTCGGCGGAACGAAGATCGAATGCGCCGTCATCGAAGCTGGCCGAGCACTCGGCCGCACGCGCATCGCCACCGAGGCCTCGGGTGGCTATCATCCCATCCTCAATCGAATCACATCTCTTGTTGACGACGTCTCCGAAGAGATTGGAATGCGCCCGCAGCGCATCGGCTTCGGAACTCCCGGAACGCTTGACCGCCACACCGGCAAGATGAAGAACTGCAACACGGTCTGCATGAATGGGATGGCGACCCATCTAGATCTCGCAGAGATGTTGGGCGCTGAAATCAAGATTGCCAACGACGCCAACTGCTTCGCGCTCGCTGAGGCTCTTTATGGAGCAGGGACGGAAATGCCCGACGCAGAGGTCGTCTTCGGAATCATCATGGGAACCGGAGTCGGCGGCGGACTTGTCGTGAACGGAAAGGTTATCGAGGGCGCACACGGCGTCGCTGGCGAATGGGGACATAACCAACTGATTGAAAATGGCGATCAGTGCTATTGCGGTACCCGCGGATGTGTCGAGACCGCAATTTCAGGCACCGCATTGGAAAAGCATTACTCAAAGATTGCTGGTCGGTCGCTCCCCCTAAAAGAAATCGCGATGCAAAGAGATTCTGACCCAGCAGCTGCAGCGACGATATCCCACCTGATTGAGCACTTCGGTCGGGCCGTAGCTTCTCTCATCAACGTCATAGACCCCGAGCTGATAATTGTCGGTGGCGGTGTCGGCAATGTCGATGCTCTTTATACCGAGGGCGTTGAAAGCATTTCCCGTCATATGTTTGAGCCGGGTCCACTTCGCACAAAGGTTGTCCGCCCCTCACTCGGCGACAGTGCGGGAGTCTTCGGCGCGGCGACGCTCTTCGATTGAGTGTCGGACATCATCTCAGATGAATTTCCCTGAATCCGTCAAATACCTGATGAGCCTCGGAAACGAGGTTTCAACGATGAAGCTCGGACTTGAAAACATCCGCTCGCTTCTTCGCCTGCTGGGCGACCCCCAGAGTGTGTATGTCGGTGTGCAGATAGCGGGCACCAACGGCAAAGGTTCAGTCTGTGCATTCCTCGGAT
>CAXRBW010000088.1:0-4519 GCA_964228775.1 Pyrinomonadaceae bacterium
CTCAAGAGGAAGGAGAAGGAGGGTGCGGAACTGGTTTTCAGATTTACCAAACCGTCCGATGCATCAAAATTCGAAACTCTAACCAAATGCACCGCCGAGGGCACTGACCTGATCAACAAAGCACTCGAGCTTCAGTTGGCAGATGGTAAGGAGACCGATAACGCTTGGGCCTACAAGATGAATTTCGCAGTTCAGAACATGCGGATTGCAGACATGGAAGGGCGCAATGACGATCGGTTGAAGCTGAAGGCGGAAGCTGATTCAGCTCGCAAGCGGAAAGAGGCTCTCGAGGCTGAAAGGATAGCCCGCGAGGAGGCTGAAGAACAGGCCAAGGCCGCCGAAGCCGGAAAAGCCGCTGAGGCCAAAAAGAAGAAATAGTTAAAAGTTAAAATTTCTTCCTCCAAAATGTGATGCTCGATTACAATGTGGTCGAGCATCATTTTTCTTTTGCCATGATTGGTATCGACGACATCATCGATAAAGTCGAACGGTTCCATCCGGGGTCCGACCTCGAGACGCTTCGGCGTGCCTATCTTTTCTCGGCGATGTACCACAAGGGCCAGAAGCGAGCTTCGGGTGAGCCATACATGGTCCACCCGCTTGAGGTGGCTGACATCCTTGCAGATATGCGGCTTGATGGCACAAGCGTCTCGACTGGGCTGCTTCACGACGTAGTCGAGGACACGCTGGTCGACCTGGAGACTCTCAAATCATATTTCGGTGACGAAATCGCAAATTTGGTCGATGGTCTAACGAAGATTGCTCATATCAGCGACCTCTCGAAAGAAAAGCAGCAGGCAGAAAACGTCAGGAAGATGGTTCTCGCGATGACGACTGATGTAAGGGTCGTTATCATCAAGCTCGCCGACCGCCTGCACAACATACGCACGATGCAGTTCTTGTCGCCCGAGAAGCGTGTACGCATCTCGCAGGAGACCCTCGACATCTATGCGCCTATCGCCCACAGGCTCGGCATGGGTAAGCTCCGTAGCGAGCTCGAGGACCTCGCATTCCAAAACATTCATCCTGACGAGTATCGGGAGATTGCCGCAGAAGTAGAGATGAGGCGTCCTGAACTCGAAGCCGCACTCTCTGTTATCAAGGAAAAAATTAGAAAGGCACTGCTCGCTAACGGAGTGCCGTTCATCGAGATCGAAAGCCGGGTCAAGCGTCTCTATTCACTTTGGAAAAAGCTAAAGAAGCGTAGAATTACCATCGACCAGGTTTACGACCTCATTGCAATCCGCATTATCACGCCGAACGACCGCAAGCACTGCTATCTCGCGCTCAGTGTGATGCATGACCTCTGGACACCGATTCCCGAAAGGTTCAAGGACTGGATTGCCATACCTCGTGACAACCTGTACCAATCACTTCACACCTCGGTTCTCGGAGACGGAGGGCAGCCCTTCGAGATTCAGATTCGCACGGAAGAGATGCACCGGACTGCGGAAGAGGGCGTCGCGGCGCATTGGAAATACAAAGAAGCGCGACTCGGCGAATCAGATGAAGACGAAAGTCTGGATGAACTGAGGAAGACGGTCGAGAAACTCCTGCTCCCTCTCGTCGAGACGACTCAGGACAATCATGACTCGGAAGATTTCATAGAGTCGCTCAAGCTTGATCTCTATCCGAAAGATGTCTATGCATTCACACCGATGGGCAAGATTGTCCAGCTGCCCAAGGGGGCGACTGTAATAGATTTCGCATATGCCATCCACACCGATGTCGGAGACAAGTGCACAGGCTCGAAGATAAACGGACGCATCGTCCCGCTACGCACAGAACTTCAGAACGGAGATGTCGTTGAGATACTGACGACTGCGAGCTCGAAGCCCTCGAAAGACTGGTTAAATCATGTCGTCACATCGAAGGCGCGTAGCAGGGTAAGATTCTGGACCGCAGAGCAGCAAAGGACTGATTCCATTGAGATGGGGCATCGCCTTCTGGAAAAGGAATCCGAACGGTTCGGTGTCTCCCCGAAAAAGCTTGCCAATAACGAGGATGAGTTGAAGCGCATCGCAGCGGAATACGGCCTAAGCAGGGGCGAGGATCTCTTAGCATCGATAGGTTACGGCAAGACTCTGCCAAGGACTGTGCTATTCAAGCATCTCGGTACCGAAAAGTTCGCAGAGCTCGACCCGGAAAAGAGCTCGGCGACCGGTCTCGCGACAGGCTTCAAGGCAGTCAAGAAATTCATCGGACTCGGTGAGGATTCAATTGTGGTCAAAGGAGTCGACAATCTCTTGACTGCAAGGGCCCGTTGCTGCAATCCGCTAAGGGGCGAAGCCATCATCGGATACATTTCACTCGGAAAGGGAATAGTCGTCCATAACCGTCACTGCAAGAATGTCGGTGCATTGATGGTCAACAGGGATCGCATCGTCGATGTGGAATGGGCAAGGAGCGACAAGAACGAAGTCCAGTCCGTAAGGCTTCTTGTCACCACTGCGAACAGGACCGGCATGCTCGCCGGGATAACCAACGCGATTGCGGACGTCAAGACCGGAATCCGCGACGCCCGTGCCATGGTCTCAGGCGATGATGTCGGGATGATTGAAGTTTCGGTTGAAATCTTCGATAAAAAACACCTCGACAAAGTGATTGCCGCGGTGAAGAAAGTACCAGGCGTCATCGAGGTTGAGCGCGTCAGCGGATAACCCCCTGCCTTTTGAGTTCAACCCTGTATTTTGCTAATCTTTTGCTTTGTCGGGCCATGACCCGATCCCAACAGGAGCACCGTGAAAGAAATCATCTCAACTGAAAAAGCCCCGGGGGCAATTGGCCCTTATTCGCAGGCCGTGAAAGTGGGCGGTTTGGTTTTTGTCTCTGGTCAGATTCCGATAGATCCTGCGACGGGAAATTTCGTTTCGGAAGATGTCGGTGAGCAGACTGAACAGGTCCTCAAAAACCTCTCAGCAGTTTTAGAGGCGGCGGGTAGCTCCATGGCCAAAGTGGTGAAGACGACAGTGTTTCTCGCGGACATGAATGACTTCGCAGTGATGAATGAAATCTATGGTCGCTATTTCTCAGAGATGTCTCCTGCAAGAGCGACCGTCCAGGCAGCTCGGTTGCCACGCGATGCTCGAGTCGAAATCGACTGCATCGCCGAGGTCTGATCAGAAATTTGGATATAAATAAAAAGCCAGACGCAGAGAGCGTCCGGCTAGTTTTTTGAAAATCTGTTTCGAGGAGCCTAGGCTGCTTTGACGACCTTGCCCGCCTTGATACAACGTGTGCAAACCTTGCGTCGACCGTTGCTACCGTTGGGCAGTTTGACCTTTATCGACTGAAGATTCGGGTTGAATCGTCGTCTGGTCTTGTTGTTAGCGTGGGAAACATTGTTTCCGGCCTGGGGGCCTTTTCCGCATACATCGCATCTCTGTGCCATAATGATTTCTCCAATGCCTCTTTCGAGGTGTAAAAGCGAGGAGTTTTTAGTAAACTCGAAACAAGTTTTATAACAAAAACCGTACTAATGAGTCAAGTAAACGCGGTCTGCGCCGCGTGTAAAGGAGCAAAAATACAGTGCTAAAAGGAAAAACCACCATTCTCGCCGGACTTCTCGCCATCACGGCGGTATTCATTGCAGGATGCAGTAAAAACGGCGCCGACGTCGCCGCCACAGTGAATGGCCGACCAATCAAGATGGAACTCGTTGAGAAGATTCTCAAAGCTCAGACCCAGAATCAGGCAGCCAGTCTCTCCCCGCTTGAACTAGCTCAGGCCCGGCTTCAGATTCTCGAAAGTCTGATTCGAGATGAGGTGCTTTTCCAGAAGGCAGAAAGGGAAGGCACCGTGCCGACCGATGAAGAGGTGATGACCGAACTGAACCGCCTCAAGACCTCAAGCGGAAAGACTCAAGAGCAGTTCGAAAAAGATCTAGCTGCTGGAGATGAGACTGAAGCCTCGCTGAAGGATTCACTCAAAAAGCAGCTCGCGGTGAAGAAACTCGAAGATAAGATTTCTGGTACCGTCACTGCTCCGAACGATTCGGAGATTGTTGCATTTTACGAAGGTAACAAGGCTGGCTTCGTGAGAAAGAAAGGTGTGAAGCTTGCAGCCATCGTCGTCGACCCGTCGAACCAAGGCGAAGGCGATCCAACCAAAAATGAAGCGGAAGCCGTGATGGCCTACAAAGAAATCGTTGCGAAGCTTCAGCAGGATTCCAACGCGTTTTCGCAGTTGGCCAGGGAGAGGAGTGAAGACGGCTCAGCTCAAGATGGCGGTGAATTGGGCTATGTTCCAGAAGAGGAATTGAAAAAGACATTTCCCGCATCGACCGTGACCGACCTCATGAATGCTCAGCGTCCAATCGGCAGCATCGTGGCCTCTCAAGCTCAGAACAAAATCTTCATTCTGAAAGTGCTCGACCGGAGCGATCGTGATGAAGAGTTGACCCTAGAGAGTCCTGGAATAAAAGAGCAGGTCAGCAGCACTCTGATTAGCTCAAGGAAGCAGCTCCTGATCGCTTCTTATGCCGCGGTCGCAATGAACGAGGCCAAGATTGAGAATCTGC
>CAXRBW010000089.1:0-2833 GCA_964228775.1 Pyrinomonadaceae bacterium
ATCGGCTTCGGGGCAGGCGGGCCGCACTTTTGCCTCGGCGCCAACTTGGCGCGTCGCGAAATCGCGGTGATGTTCGATGAAATCCGACGACGATTGCCCGACCTGCGCATCACCGGAGAGCCCGCCTACCTACGCAGCAACTTCATCAACGGCATCAAGCGCATGCCCTGTCGAATTAGGTGATCCCAACTTCGAAGTTCCGTAGCAGTCAAGCTGACTGAAAATCTATCTCCGGTCATGCTCGAGAGACTTCTGTTACTGACCCTCCCTTACCAACTTTCGGAGAGTTAAAACCGTTCGATTACTAGGCGATTGGTCGATGAAATATTGACTCTCCGAAACTTGTTCTCTCGAGAATCGGTGATTAGGCAACATTCGGAGTTGTTCGGCTCGCGCAAAGAACTCGGTCGAAGTCGCATTAGTGATCTTCCACGGGCCAGGTGCTGGGAAATCAAAGAAAGGGTGATCACCAAAGCCAGCGGCGAGTACGGGAAGTCCAAGGGCTATTGATTGCCAAATTACCGCACTGTTTGGAACTCCAATGACTAGAGCCGAAGTACTTGCAACCGCAAGCGCGCGAAATTCCTCAGGTTCAGGCGGCGTTGTATCTCCATTCACACTCCACCAATGGGGAAGTGTCGTTTGTAAGGTACCGCAGTCTTGCGAAAACCCTATACAGTCGCCAACGCCAAGGCCATCTAACCAGGCTTCATCGGCCTCTCTCTGTTTTGAGTCTCGACGTTTGTCAACTGGAATCACGGCACGCATACCTACAATGCGACAATAACCAGCGGTAAGGCGAACTACCGACTCAACATTGAGCTGTCGCTGCAGTGAAACGTTCGTGGGTTGTGAACCTTCGCGACCAAATTTCCGCTTAACTATGAGGCAAATCTGATTGTCTCGAATTTCACTTGGACTCACGGCAAAAAAATCGGAAAAAATCGATGCTTCGAGAGATCCAGCCGCGAGGCGACCTCTGATGTCGCGACCTTGCTTAGCTGCAAGATCAATCATGTACTGTCCCCAAGCCAGAATGGTTAGCCGGTTGCGTTCGCCTGGCCACCATAGGTGGAGATGTGCTGACTCGAAGTACCAAGCTGACTGAACTGAAATGAATCGAGTATTGGGGAGTTCCCGAAAGAGTGTCGGAAGTATGTTACGGGTGTCATCACGCTCGGACATAACCAACACGTCGGGCCTCAATGACTTGAGTTCGCCAATGAGGGAACCAAGCGATACCCCATACCGAAGAATCTCCTTAGATCTACGGACTAACAACGGGTTGCGAAAACCGACAGAGCCAGTTTGACTAAGGTTGAAGGGCTTAAGCCCCGACAAAGCCAACTCAAAGATGCGATTTCGTTCTGAAGACAGAAGCACTAGTCGGTTGCTCATGTCAGCGATTAACCCGCTCAACATCATCCTTCGCCCTCAATGGGTCACCATGGTTCAATAATGCCCTAACGAGTCGATTCAGTCGATTTTCGGGCCTATCACGGTCATCGTAGTAGATCAGATGATTTCTGGCCCCGCGGGAGATTCTCTCAAACTCGCCTTCCTCCATGCTCGCCAAGTCACAATAAGCTTTGCGGAATTCTTCATACGTAGCTTCTCCGAGAGCCCACGGGCCAGATATCGGAAAATTCAGCGCAGAGTTCGGACTTAAATTCACAGCGAGAATCTTGTTTCCGCGACCGAAGGACTCCCAGAGCGACGAGCCAGTTGCCCCAATTGTCACACCTGACGAGTCAGACAATGCATAGGTCGCATATCTTTCCTTAACTCTGGCTACTTTTTCGCGCTCCACCAGGAGATCAGGCATCAATCCGCCGAACGTCTCGGAACTATCTGGAAAGAAGCAACGGCTTCCGAATCGATCTTCAAAGTATCTTCTCTCTAATTCTGCCTGATTTTCTCCATCAATCGTAAACCGATCCACGGTTGTTGCAATGGCAACGCTCAAACCCAATTCGTCTACTAGATCTACAAGATATTTCATTAGAAGGTCGTACCCCTTACGTCGTTGACTTACTGCGGGTCCCCACCACTCCTCTGACTTGACAGTGCTAATGATGCAGATATCCCAAATCTTTTGAGGAACCGAATTCCCTCGTAGCTGTCTGTACCGGGAGTCTTGTAGAGGTCCTGTTACTACGTAATGAGCCTCCGATCTTCCGAATGCAGGAAAGGAGTCAGCCGAATACTGACCCCAGACCGCTAGGGTGCCGAACTTCTTCTCGGGCACCACCTGTCGCCGGAGCTCCTGGCCATGCTGCACCTTTACCACTTGAATATCGACAAGGTACGACTCAACAAGGCGCATCCATGTTGTCTCTTCGGCCTTTGATTGAAATTTCTTATCGTAATTTTCCATAAGAATGATTACACGGGTGCGCGCAGACTTCAAGAATGCGAGAACCAAACTTTGCTGCAGGCCGCGCGTAGAAATTAAAAAGTGCCCAAACCAGAAAATGAAAACGGGTGAACTTAAAAAAAATCTCCGTTGCTTTGGGTCGTAAATACTCTTTGAGACATCAGAGAGGGCTCGTATCAAGTGCGGAGACTTGTTGCCCCGCCAAACAACAAGGGTGCCGTTGCGCAGCAAGCTTTTGCTGATAGTCCATGAAATCTTCACGGCACTCTGACAGTGGATTTCCAGTTGTTCACTATTCACCAAGTTATCTGACTGAGGACGTGGCGGGCTACGAGGTCGCATTCGGCCAGATGCGGATAGCCCGACAAGATGAACGTGTCGATACCCGCGTCGCGTATCTCGCGAAGCTTGCCTGCCACCTGATCGGGGTCACCCACGATCGCAATTCCTGCTCCG
>CAXRBW010000090.1:0-10396 GCA_964228775.1 Pyrinomonadaceae bacterium
ATTTTGGTCGTTGATGGAGGAATGACTGTTTGACCGGTTCCTTGATTCAAAATTGATCGGAGTCACAAAGATGAATTACGCCGCCACAAGTCTGAATCTTGCCTCGATAATCGAATTCCACGCGCGGATGACACCTCAACGTGAGGCCATCGTGTGGAATGAGATGCGTCTGACCTTCGGTCAATTGAACGCGCTCTCAAACAGGGTCGCCAATGCACTTAGCGGTCTCGGAATCGGTCATGGCGACAAAGTCGCACTCAGTTGCCCCAATCTTCCTTTCTTCCCCGTGATCTATTACGGAATCATGAAGACCGGCGCAGCGGTCGTTCCACTGAGCATTTTGTTCAAGGGGCGTGAGGTCGCATATCACTTGACGGATTCGGATGCGAAAGCGGTTTTTGTTTTTGAGGGAACTCCCGAGCTGCCTCTCGCCGCAGCTGTCAAAGAGGGATTTGACCAGGTCGAAAGCTGTGAACACTTGATTGTGATGACTGCGGACCAGACTGCACCTTCGCCTATAGACGGAGCGGTCACATTTACGCAGTTTATCGGCGGGCAGCCCGATACCTTCGATACCTGTCCGACAAAACCCGAGGACACCTGTGCCATCCTCTACACCTCAGGAACGACCGGACAGCCGAAGGGTGCCGAACTCACTCACTTCAATCTGATGTCGAACATTGCGGCGACCTATCAGATACATCTTCCTGTTCTCGATTTCACCGACGGTGAACAGAAGAGCTGTCTCATAACTCTTCCACTGTTCCACACCACGGGGCAGACGGTTCAGATGAACACACATCTCTACGCAGGTAATCGTGTTGTTCTCCTGCCACGTTTCGAACCGCAGTCCACCATCGACACGATGATCAAAGAAAAAATAAATTTCTGGGTCGGAGTCCCGACGATGTATTGGGCGATTCTGAAACATGTCGATGAGACTGGATGTGACGTCAGTGAGATCAGAAAGCACCTGAAAGTTCCCAACTCGGGCGGTGCCCCGATGCCGGTCGAGGTCATCAGGCGTTTTGATGAGCTGTTCGGCCTGCGAATCCTCGAAGGCTACGGACTTTCTGAAACTTCACCGCTCGCCACCTTCAACCATTTCTCGCGTCCATCCAAGCCAGGGACCGTCGGCCAGGCAATCGCTGGCGTTGAAATCAAATGCGTCGATGACGACGACAGGGAAGTTCCAACTGGTGACAGGGGAGAGGTTGTAATCCGCGGTACCAACGTGATGAAGGGATATTACAAACGTCCCGAGGCGACCGCCGAAGCTTTCAAGAATGGTTGGTTCCACACTGGCGACATCGGCATCATGGATGATGAGGGATATCTCGCGATAGTAGACCGCAAGAAGGACATGATCCTCCGCGGCGGTTACAACATTTATCCGAGAGAGCTTGAAGAAGTGATAATCACCCATGAAGCCGTCTCACTCGTTGCAGTCATCGGCATTCCAGATGAGAAGCTCGGAGAAGAAGTAAAGGCGTTCATCGTCCTTAAGCAGGGAAAGACCGTTACCGAAGCGGAGATGATCGGGTGGTGTAAGACACAATTCGCGGCGAACAAATATCCGAGGCACATCGAATTCCGAGACAGTCTTCCTATTGGTGGAACAGGAAAAATTTTCAAGCGCGCTCTCAAAGAAGAGCAGCAGAAATAACTTGAGGGTCAAGACGGGTCTCAGTGAGTGATGGAATTACATCTGACAGTTTTGTTTTTCGCCGCTGCGGCTGATGCTTCCGGCCTTCGCAGTCGTCCAGTTCGATTGCAGAAGGGTGCGACGGTTGCCGATGTCCTGTCTTTTGTCCGTGCCGAGTATCCCGCTCTCGGTTCTCAGAGACTTCTGACTGCGGTCAACGAGGAGTACGCACCTGGCGATCGACTTTTGGTTGAATGGGACGAAATCGCCCTTTTCACCCCGGTCTCAGGTGGCTGATTCGAGATGCGCTTTGAAAAAATAGCTCGACTTGAAACCACGTCAGGATTCTGCGGCCTGACAACCGAGAGTCTCGATGTGGGACTCATCGCCAGGTCCTTCATTCCCGAAGAGTGTGGAGCGACAGTCACTCTCGATGGATACGTACGACGTTTCACTCGAGGACGGGAAACACTCCACTTGGTCTACGAGTCCTATGAATCGATGGCTCTCAAAGAGATGGGGAAGCTGATCGACGAAGCCGCTGAACATTTCGACATTTCCAAGATCGTCATCATCCATCGTCTCGGTCGTCTGGAAATCGGAGAAACGAGTGTTGTCATTTCAGTATCGGCTCCGCACCGACGTGCCGCATTCGAGGCCTGTGAATGGCTAATCACCACGCTAAAGCAAAGGGTCCCGATATTTAAAAAGGAAGTATATTCCGACGGAGAGGAGTGGTCGCCAGGTGAGACTGCGTAAACTCAGCGGATGACTCTGACGGTTGCGGTCTGCTTGCCGCTCGAGAGTATGTCCGTCCTTGGTAAGATCTGCTCAAAGACGATCTTTTTGTCAGTCGCTTTTACCTTCTCAGGCGATCTCCCATTTTCAAGCGTCGCCACGACGGAAGGAGGAAGGTCGGACATCCTTTTTCCACCCACAGTCGCACCGAGAGATGCACGAGAAACTTGAAGATATAGATTGTCCCCACGTCTCATCCCATTAACGAATGCAAGAAGCTCGTCGATGTCCGCAGTCTGTACTTTGTCGGACAGCACCTCCCTCTCGATGCTTGCTCCGTCCGCGACCGTGAATGTAAGTTCCCCTTCTGGTGTGTCCTTTGGCACCGTCACATTGAACTCTTGACGTGTTTCACGCCCGCCAGCACCTTCGATTACGGTTGTGACTCGAACTGAGTCTCCTGCTCGCACGTCCTGCCTGTCCGTGACGACACGAGCAATGACACCTTCATCTTTGCCCTCGCGCGCCGCCAGCTCGACTTTTATTTCCTTGACCGAGGCGCCTTCGAAACGGCTCGAGAGCAGCGTTGAAAGAGGCATTGCGACCGAGAGTGAAGCGGCTGGTACTGCAGACTGGCCAGAGGTGCGACGTGAAACCGACATCTCCTTTCCCGATTCGAGGATTATCTTGCTTGAGAGTTCAATCGTGAGCTCACCTATGCTCCGCTCGTTTGCGAGGATGGCGTTTGCCGCCCCGATGTTGAGTAGCAACGGACTCAGGAATTCATCAGTCACCATCTCGAACTTGTATTCGGCGCTACGGCCGAGGCTGTTTTTGAATCTGATGGAGACCGGAATCATCTTTGGGGTGGCGCCGAGGGTTCCGAGTACTCCCAATTGACGGTCCTGAGAAATCGCACCGACCATTTCTCCGGGAACTGTGACCTTGAAGGAATTATTTAAACTTGGAACTACCCCAACTACTGAAGACTCGAGCATCGGTGCATCGGTCCCGCCGATTGCGAGGAATTTATGTCCGAATGCGTAGATTCTGTTTCCATCGCGGAGAGTGACGGTTCCCGATGCAGCGAGCGTGTAATCACCCCGCGCGAGGAGGACCGTGATCGACTTTCCACCACTCAGGGTCTGAGAGTCGGAGGTCTTGACGCCGCCTACAACCGCCGAACCTGCTGGAGCACTGACGGGGACGAGGCCCGCCGAGGAGATTTCCCGCGAGAAAAGATCGAGCGTCGCTTGAGATATGCCCGAGAAAGAGATCGGAGTCGCAATCGGCCTGAATGTTCCGCCTGATAAATCCGACAACGGTTCCGAGGCCTGTCGGGTAACAGTCACGCCGCCAAAAATATTTAGACCCGCATCGCTTGATCCAATCTCGGGATAGATGTCTTGGCGGGAAACGGCTTTAGCCGACACTCGCGGACTCTCTGGTGTTCCGCCAAAACTCTCGATCATCTGACCGATCGGTGTTATTCCGCAGATTGGTTCTTTTGAAAACGGAAATGCGTAGGCAATCGCTCCAACGAGTTTCCCATCCACGACAACCGGTGAGCCTGACATACCGGCAAAAACAAAAGTTCGATCTGTTTCGCCGCCAGAAATGCGGCACAGAATCATGTCCTGTTTTGGGCCGACCATCCCTGGGACAACACCGAGTATCTCGACATCAAATTGCGTCGGCTCGGAACCTTTGAAGACAGTCGAAGCCGTTCCCTTCATTCCAGCCTTGATCTCGTCGATTTGCATGAAGCCGCGCGAACTCGGCGTCAGGTATTGCGCCGACATCGAGACCCCAGACAGAAAGAGGGTGGCGACGATTCCGCAAGCAACTTTGGAAATGGAGACCGAACGATTGCGCATTTGGAAATTTTCAGTCGGCTGAGGCACTTTCAGAATTGAGCAACAGAAAATCGAGTATCTTTTCGGCAGGTTCGTCATTGAGCGCCATTCGTTTCGCGCCGACGACTGCATCAGACACCTCATCGATACGCGTCTTATAGCGGGAATCACGCACCACCAGATCTTCAATCACCTTTCTCTCCAATTGATCCTTACCGATTTCTTCATCAGCACCGTCCGCCAATTTATATTCAACCGGTGCTGAATGGTTCTTGATTCTCACGTGGAGGGCGCCCGTCAGCTCCTGCGCTTCATCGCGAATTGCACGAATGTTCAATTCCGCGTTGGGGAAGCCGAGGTATCCGCGCAGAGTTATCTCGAGTATCGGTTGCAGTGCGCCTTCTTCGGCCCTGTGGGCCTGTCGCGACACCGAGTCGAGAAGCGCTTCGCGAATATCATCCGGCATTGCGTAGCCAGATACGTCGAAAGTCATCCTTTGAAACGGACGCTGTCTGTAATCCCTCACATGGCGTGCATCAACGTTTCCATCGCCATCTATTTCGACAAGAAACGCCCCACGCACCTCGCGGAATTGATCGATGCTGGTCGCTTCAAGTGATCCCGGATTGAAGGCCCAGTTGTCGATCTCATAAGACTTATGTGTGTGACCGAGGGCGACATAGTCGGTCACTGCGCGCAGACGCTTCAGACTTTCAATCGTCAAAGCCGGAATCGGATGGGTCTGATGGCCCTCAACATCCGTATGAAGCAGCAACACATGGAACGCGCCATCCCTTCGGTTCTTTGCAATAGCCTCGGCGAGAGCTGGCACTGCCCAATTGCCGGATGCACCGTACCAATGCGAGCCGAACAATCGCGCCCCGCCGATATCAACGAAGCCACCCCTGTTAGTTTCCGAGTCCCAAGGAGTGTACGAGGCGGTTCCGTCCTCCATCTCGGGCTCAAGAAGGTGTAGCAGTCCCCAGTTTGCGAGAGAGCGGAGCCAACTGTAATCGCTGTCGGTGTGCTTTTGATCGTGATTACCCTCGATAGTCACAACGGGAATGCCGTTTTCTTTCAGCATCGAGAGTCCCGCAACCGCGTAGTTCATCGTTTCAGGAGGGACATTTTTCTTGTCAAAGAAGTCGCCGCTCATGATCACGAAGTCAACTCGTTCGCCGACGGCGTACTTCTCGAGCACATCAATCCAGGCATCGTAGAAGTCACGGGGCGACTCCGAGAGTTGATATCTCGTGCAACCCAGATGGACATCTGCAATGTGTAGGAATTTCATTCAACCTCATTATATCCAACCCGCATTCTTGTCGCATTAGAGGTCGGATTGAGCGAATCTCGAGTTAAAAGCAGGTGATATTCGAGTCAAGGACTATCAATATCTTTGAGATTCCGTACAGTGAGTATATTATTGCTCCACTCAGCACACTGCTCTTTGCCGAATGGAAATCAAGACCGGCGGGAAGTCGGCACAAAGAAGTCTCGATGAAAATACTCCTCTACAATCCGGATAACGGCGTAACACGTAATTTCATGCCACATCTCTGGATGTTCCTCTTGCAGGCCTTGACGCCCAAGGAGCATGAGGTTGTGATGATTGATGGCAACGCGAAGGCGATGACCATCGATGAGATCGTCGAATTCTGCAAATCCGAGAACATCGGACTAGTCGGCATTGGGGCCATGACCCGAATGATTGCTCGCGCGTATCAGGTCGCAGGAGCTCTCCGAGCAGCAGGCATACCGGTTGTGATGGGCGGGCCGCATGTCACCGAATGTCCGGATGAAGCGCTAGGCAAAGACGGCGGACCGAGATATGCCGATGCAGTCGCGCTCGGCGAGGCGGATGACTATTGGGCACGGATAGTTGAGGACGCAGCGAACGGCAGACTTCAGGAAACCTATGAGCCCGCGACCGACGAGAAAGGGGTCGATATCAAACCCTCGCTTCAGGAGTACCCGCACATACCTTGGGAGTCGCTCGACCTCGAACAGTTCAGCTTGATACCGAAACCCTTCAAGTCCTTCATGTCGAAACTCGGAGAGGGCTGGGGAACGTTCCATGTCGTACCTATGGAGACTGGCAGGGGCTGTCCATATGGCTGCGAATTCTGCACCGTAACTGGATTTTTTGGAGATTCGATCAGATTCCGAACGAATGAGAGTGTCATCGAGGAGCTTTTGCGTCTGAAAGAACGCGCCAAGCGCGAGAAGGGCCAAATTGCAGTCTTCTTCATCGACGATAATCTTGCAATCAACAAAAAGAGGTTGAAATCGCTGCTCCGCGACATAATCGACGCGGGCGCGCAGCTCCCGTGGGTCGCCCAAATAAGTTCGAACCTTCTTGCCGACGATGAACTAGTCGATCTGATTGCCGAGTCCGGCGGCAAATGGATTTTCATCGGTATGGAGTCGATCGATCCCGCGAACATGGCGGATGTCAACAAGAACTTCTCGAAACCTGCGAACTATAAAGATGTTCTCGACGGACTCGCAAGAAGAAATATTTACGCCATCACATCGTTCATCTTTGGGATGGACAACGACACCGTGGGCGTCGGTGCACGCACTGTCGAAGAAATTGAAAGCTGGTCTCCGGGGCTACCTGTTTTCGGACAGCTGACACCGTTTCCGGCGACACCGCTCTATGACCGTCTTCAAAATGATGGCCGCCTCGAGCGTCCGAAGCACTGGATGGACTTCGCACCGTTCGTGATGGCGCACCGCCCATTGAAGATGACGGTCGAAGAGGCTCGAAGAGAGACGATTAGTGCCTGGGAAAGATCCTACAGCCCTGAACGGAATCTTGAGGCAATCAAGATGATTGCCAACTCGCCAATTGAGGTCCGTATCAGCCATTTCGTGGCCCGACTTTTCTTCCGAGGAATTTATTTTCCGCAGCTCAGAAAGAGAGATTGGTTCAAGCTGCTCTTCGACAACCGTCGTGCAATCATGACTCTTGCGGGTGAGGGTGCATCAACTTGGATGAAGTATCGGAAGAGGGTTGCGCGCGCCGCCTGAAGTTCAATAAATCAGACAATCACACGTAGCCTTCCGAATTCCGTTAGGAGGGGTTTCAGTTTTTTCAAGGTCTCTTGGTGGATCACTCCATTCGAAGCGACTATCCCATTGAGGTTGCGCACATCGGATGAGTCGTATCTGAGGGGTTCGCCAAAAAGATCGGTAATGGTGCCCCCTGCCTCTTCGATAATGGCCTGCGGAGCGCAGGTGTCCCAATATTTAGTTCGTGGTGAAAGATGGATGTAGATGTCCGTCTCGCGACTTGCGATTAGTCCGATTTTCAAGCCAACCGACCCTCGCTGAACTTCGTTTCTCAAACCGAAAGTCTCGACGACCCTGTTCATCTTTACGCTCCGGTGGTTTCTGCTTGATGCAAGAGTTGCTGATTGCAGGTCGACAAGTTCGGAAACACTCAATTTCTCGTCAGAGCCGTTTCTTCTGACATGAGCGCCACATCCTTTCGCGGCGAATAAAGTTTCGCCAAAGAAAGGCAAATGAACGACGCCGAGAATCGGTGTCCCGTTCTCAGCGAGCCCGATTTGAACTGCGAAATCACCATCCCTTCGTATGAATCCCAAAGTTCCGTCGATTGGGTCAATCATCCAGGTTCGCGATTTCTGCAATCTATCCTCGGGATTATCCATCTCCTCTTCGGAAAGGATCGCATCTCTAGAGAACTCTTTTGACAACCCTTCGACGATCAACCGACTTGCCATCCTATCGGCTTCCGTCACAGGTTCGGCGAAGTCGTCAGCCCCGATTTTTTCCTCGGCAGTGAAGTCCTGGCCATAAATTTCGAGGATGGCATCCCCGGCGCGGTGCGCCAGTTCGATTGCCGTCGAGAGCTCTTTTGAAAGGTCCATAACTAGAATCTACCACAGCGAAAACATCGGATGTTTTCAAACGAGACAAGAGGAATTAGACTCATCTCATGTCGGAAGCTATTTCACTGCCGAAAACGGGGACCCGCAAAGAAGTCTATGAAGCATTGATTCCTCAGATCGCTTCTCTGATATCCGATGAGCCGGATTTGACTGCCAATCTCGCGAACATAGCCGCGGCGCTCAAGGAGGCCTTTGGATTCTTCTGGGTCGGATTTTATGTCGCCAAGGAAGGCCAGCTTGTGTTGAGCGCATTTCAGGGACCCATCGCCTGCACTCGCATCGAATTCGACAAAGGTGTTTGCGGGCGGGCATATTCCACCGGCGAGGGAATCATTGTCCCTGATGTCGATGCATTTCCTGGTCACATCGCATGCAGCAGCCTTTCGCGATCAGAGGTAGTTGTTCCGATTGCTGCCCCTGGCGGCGGAGTCTTTGGCGTTCTCGACGTTGATTCGGACCGGCTTGACGACTTTCCGAGGTCGATCTCAAAGGACTCTCTGCCGTTGTCGCACTAGTCGAAGACAAGCTGAATAGGGATGGCGCAGCACAGTAGTTGTAGAATCCTTCGATGACAGCCGAGGGGAGTGTGTTAATGCAAAGGAAAATAAATACCTACGACGAATTTTGGCAGTATTACCTCGAGGAGCATTCACACTTTGCGACCAAACTTCTTCATACTGCAGGAACAATCATCGGGGCCATCGTTGCGATAGATGCCGTCTATCGTCAGGCGCCTTGGAGGCTTGTTCTTGCACTTATAATCGGTTACGGCTTTGCATGGATCTCACATTTCTTCATTGAAAAGAACAAGCCCGCGACCTTCAAGCATCCCCTTTGGTCTCTGATTTCGGACTTTCGAATGGCGGCATTGGTGATGACGGGCAGACTCAGGTAGGAGAGGCGACGACCTCGGGGAACACTCAAATGGCAAACGAACTCATCAACGTAAATCCGAACAACATCAACTCGACGATCGAGTTTCTGACGGCGATGATCACCCCGGCCTTGTTGATTTCCGCCACAGGCTCACTCGTATTGTCGACGTCGACGAGGCTCGGCCGGGTGGTTGATCGCGTGAGGGAGCTTGAAAAAAGACTCGGAGACCTCATCGTCATAGATGACAAGTCGACGATTCCGCTTTATGAAAAGCGCCTCGACACAATCGTATTTCTGCTCGATAAAGTCACCTCTCGATCGAGGATTTTGCAGCGGGCGATGGAAACCTTTTATTACGGTCTCGGTATTTTCATCCTCACGAGTGTGACGATTGCAATCGTTGGCATCTTCAACACCGTGCGATGGCTTCCGATACCAGTCGGAATCGTTGGCATTCTTTTTCTGCTCTATGGCAGTTATTTGATGGTCCGAGAGACCCGAATGGCGACGGTCACGGTGAATGCAGAGATGGATTTCACCTGGAGTCTTGCCAAATCCGTCGCACCGAAGACAATCGTCGCGAAGTACGAGAAGTCCATCGGCGAGAATCTCGAGAAAACCGCCGGTTGACCGCCCCCCCATCAACTTGAGCTACGTAGACCTATTGAAATCAGGTGAGCTTGAGAGGCGTGTCAAGCGGCTCGAAGAACTTCTGCGTTCATGTACGGTTTGTCCGAAGGATTGCGGCAACAACCGTCTTGATGATGAGATTGCCGCCTGCTATTCTGGCCGACTTCCCATTGTTTCGAGTCACACGGCACATTTCGGAGAGGAGCCTGTCCTATCTGGAGTGCGTGGCGCGGGAAATATTTTCTTCGGCAACTGCAATTTGCGCTGTGTCTACTGCCAGAATCATCAGATTTCCCAAACGTGGCGCGAACAGAAAAGGAACGAGGTTTCGCATGAACGCCTTGCCGACATGATGCTCGAGCTCGAAGCAAGAGGTTGTCATAACATCGGATTCGTCAGTCCGACTCACTTCGCCCCGCAGATGGCCCGCGCCGTGTTGATTGCTGCAAGTCGCGGATTGACACTTCCGATTGTCTACAACACTAACTCCTATGACTCGGTTGAGGTACTAGAGCTCCTCGACGGCATCGTCGACATTTATTTGCCTGATCTCAAATATGCCGACAGTGCAACGGGCTTCGAGGTATCGAAGATTAGAGACTACCGCGAGCACTCTCGTGCGGCGATCAAGGAGATGTTCCGCCAAAAAGGTTCCGATCTCATCTTTGGTGAAGATGGAATGCTGCAAAGCGGACTCGTCATACGGCTCTTGGTTCTGCCTAACGATCTAG
>CAXRBW010000091.1:0-2978 GCA_964228775.1 Pyrinomonadaceae bacterium
GGTTCGAAGAGGGCGCGCGCAGTGTCAATCCTCGGATAAAAGTTGTCGACAACTATGTCGGCGTGACCGATGCCGCATGGAATAATCCCGGTAAGGGCAAAGAGTTGGCGCTCTCGCAGATTAATCAGGGAGCTGACATCATCTTCACCGCGGCGGGCAACTCGGGTCTCGGAGCATTCGATGCCGTCGAGCAATTCGGGAAAGGAAAAGATGGCATCGCGAATAAGTTTGTGATTGGCGTCGATTCAAACCAGAACGGTGTGAAGCCTGGCTATGTCCTGACCTCGATGGTCAAGAGGGTCGACAATGCCGTATTCGATGTTGTGAAGGAAGTCCTCGAAGGCAAATTTGCCGGTGGATTTCATGTCTTCGGTCTCGATAAGGACGGAGTCGGATATGCGATGGACAACAACAACCGCTCATTAATACCTGCGACTCTTATCGAGCGTGTGGAAAGTGCGAAATCACGCATCGTTTCCGGCGAGATCAAGGTGACGGATGCGATGGCGGACGGCAACTAAGTGAACGAATTGGTTAATCTGCAGAACCGACCAGTCTCTTGATTTGAGTAAATAGATAGTGAAGAAGAGTCGCCGCCGTTCCGCCCGCGGTAATGCTTTCAAAATATGCTTGAACTCCGCAACATCACGAAAACCTTCGGCAACGTAGTTGCCAACAACGATGTCTCGATAAAGGTCGAGAAGGGAACCATCCATGCAGTCGTTGGTGAGAATGGCGCGGGAAAGTCGACCGTCATGCGGATCGCTTACGGGTTCTATGCCGCGGATTCAGGCTCGATTCATCTCAACGGGAAAGAGGTCAGCATCAAAACTCCGGAGGATGCCATCCGCCTCGGTATCGGAATGGTCCATCAGCATTTCATGCTCGTGGACGACATGACCGTCGGTGAAAACATAATCCTTGGAGCTGAAGGTGCGAGCGCAGTCAGCATTGATTGGGGGACTGCCAACAGGGAAATCCGACAGATGTCTGAGCGTCTCAAGCTTGGAGTCGATCCCAAGGCCTACATTGAGGATCTTTCCGTCGGCGCACAGCAGCGGGTCGAGCTACTCAAAGCATTGTATAGAAGGGCAGAGATTCTCATACTCGATGAGCCTACCGCTGTCCTCACGCCGCAGGAAACCTCGGACTTTTTTGCAATCCTCAGCGAAATGCGCAACTCAGGCAAGACCATCATCATAGTCACACATAAATTGGACGAAGTACTGGCGATATCAGATGAAGTCACGGTCATGCGCGACGGAAAAGTGGTTGGGAACGTCAGAACCGCGGAGACCAATCAGAAAGATCTCGCAAAGATGATCGTCGGAAGAGAGGTTCTGCTGAGGGTTGAGAAAGAAAGTGTGACTCCAGGTGATGTGATTCTTTACGTCGACAATCTCTATGTGCAGGGTGCCGACGGCGAAGCGGTGAGTGGAGTGTCTTTTGAGGTCCGAGCTGGAGAAATAGTCGGAATCGCTGGAATCGAAGGTAACGGTCAAACGGAACTAATCGAAGCGCTTGCTGGACTCGCAAAAATAGAGGGCGGCAAGGTTCGCTTCTGCGGAAAAGAACTCGGAGACGTTTCCGCAAGAGAGAGACGTGAGCTCGGAATCGCGCATATCCCCGAGGACCGCCATAGGCGCGGCCTGCTCCTTGAATCCGACCTCAGAGAGAACTCGATTCTCGGAGTGCATTATCGTGCACCAGTAGCTGCCGGCGGCATGCTGGCCTCAGATGAGATCGACCGAAGGACCCGGGACATCATTTCACGCTTCGACGTGCGCCCATCAGACCCCAATCTGCAAGCGAAAAATCTATCGGGTGGGAATCAGCAGAAACTTATCGTTGGCCGTGAATTTGAAATCGGACCGAAGCTCCTTTTGGTCTCACAGCCGACGCGTGGAGTCGATATTGGTGCAATAGAATTCATCCACAGGCAGATTATCTCTCTGCGCGATGCCGGTTCGGCGGTACTTTTGGTATCGGCTGAACTAGAAGAGGTGACCGCACTCGCTGACCGAGTCCTCGTTATTTTTGAGGGACGAATCGTCGGTGAGGTCGATCCGCGCAATTCGTCTAAGGAAGAGATAGGTATGCTCATGACTGGTGGACATATGTTAGCCGATCGCAAATCAACTTAGTTTTTACTAACAAAACTGCAGTTCCATCGAAGTTTTTGATAAATAGCCCGAAATGGGCTATTTTTTTGCACCTGAACCCAAAATTCCCATCCAGGTAAACCCATAAATATGAACATCAAACGTCTTTTTGTGTACGCATTCACCGTCATGTCTGCAGCAGTGATTTTTTCTTTCGTAGTATCTGCGCAGGCTAACAAAAAAGAAAAGAAACAGCCCGCTGCGACTCCGATGCCGACGCCCGCCGCCGATTTCGGTTCTGCGATTTCCTCGCTCCGTTTCCGGGAAATCGGACCCGCAGTGATGGGCGGTCGAATCGACGATATTGAGGCGGTGCCATCTGACCCGCGCATCATCTATGTTGCCACCGCGGCTGGCGGAATTTTCAAATCGACGAATGCCGGCACTTCTTGGACTCCAATCTTTGACAAGGAAAATATTCCGACGATCGGTGATATAGCAATCGCACCGTCCGATCCATCAATCATCTGGGCGGGCACCGGAGAGTCCAACAACAGGCAGAGCTCCTCATGGGGAGGCGGAATCTATCGCTCGCTCGACGCAGGAAAGACTTGGGAGTTCATGGGCCTTCCTGAAACACGTCACATCGCGCGCATCGTTATTCATCCGCGCGATCCGAATACGGTTTACGTCGCCGCGACCGGCAATCTTTGGGGTCCCAATAAGGAGCGCGGAGTCTACAGGACCTCCGATGGGGGCAAGAACTGGCAGCTCGTCCTGAAAGTAGACGAGAACACGGGTGCGACTGACATTGCCATCGATCCCGAAAGTCCGGGAACTATCTATGCATCGATGTATCAGCGCCGAAGGACGGCC
>CAXRBW010000092.1:0-2510 GCA_964228775.1 Pyrinomonadaceae bacterium
GCTATGCATCATCACTGCTGTGGTGGTCGGTGGACTTTGGGGCGCCCTCCCGGGTTATCTCAAGGCCCGCTTCGGGTCACATGAAGTCATCAACACGATCATGCTGAACTTCATCGCGATCGCATTGGTTAGCTACCTGACCCAGTACCACTACAAAAAACCTGGAGATCCGATTCTTCAGACGGTACCGATCGGCGAGGCCGCCCACATTCCCAGAATTAGTCAGTTCATCCCGGGCATGCCTGAGTTTGTCCCGCTGAGCATCGCCTTTCTGATTGCCGTAGCGATGTGTGTCGCCGTGTATGTCTTCCTTTGGAAGACAAAATGGGGCTACGAACTTCGCGCGGTCGGTGAGAATCCAAGCGCGGCCGAGTACGGTGGAATATCACCGAGAAGACAGATAGTCGTTGCGATGACGATATCGGGTGCACTCGCGGGAATGGTCGCAATCGGAGAAGTACTCGGATATCGGTATCTCTACTATCACGATTTTTCAGGTGAAGTCGGATTTCTGGGAATTGCTGTCGCGCTTCTCGGTAGGAATCATCCTGTCGGAGTATTCATCTCCGCACTCTTCTTCGCGATTCTTTACCGCGGAGGAATTTTCGTCGACGCATTCACCAATTATGTTTCGAAAGACCTGGTTGAGATTCTCCAAGCCGTGGTGATCTTGTTCGTTGCATCACTGCAGAAATTTTCAAAACGCTAGAAATGGAAATCCTAACTATCGCACTGCTGTTTTCCACCATTCGGTTCGCAACGCCGCTGATCTTTGCTGCCCTCGGAGGCATGTTTTCCGAAAGGTCCGGTGTGATCAACATCGCACTCGAAGGTCTGATGCTCGCCGGTGCCTTCACTGCCGCGGTGGTCGCTTATGAAACCAGCAATCCCTATCTGGGATTTCTTGCCGGCGCCTCAGCGGGTGGTGTGCTCGCCTTTCTTTATGCTGTGGCCTGCATCAAGTTCGAGGCGGATCAAGTAGTCGCCGGATTCGGAGTCAATATCCTCATGCTCGGTGTGCCCGCCTTGATAAGCGGCGCCGTTTACGACTCTGCAGGGTCGACTCAGCAGATTGACCGCCAGTTTCTTCTCCCTTCTTTTTATGACGTGAACATCGCGTCTGTCATCGCGTTCTTATTGATACCGGCTTGCTGGTACGTGTTCTATAAAACTCCGTTCGGCCTTCGTCTGCGTGCGACAGGAGAGAATCCATCTGCTGCGGATGCGGCCGGTATCAAAGTGAATCGGTTACGTTACGCCGCCGTCATCATCAGCGGCCTGCTAGCTGCGATGGGTGGCGCATATCTTTCAATCGGTCAGAGCTCACTTTTCACCCGTGGCATGACCGCGGGCAGAGGATTCATCGCACTCGCCGCTTTGATACTCGCCAAGTGGAGACCGATACCAGTACTTTTCGCCTGCCTCTTCTTTGGTTTCATGGAGGCGCTGACAATCCCTCTGGCCAATTACAGACTAGCCTCTGGTGAAAACATCCCCGTGCAATTCGTGCAGATCATTCCCTATGTTCTGACCATCATCGTGCTCGCAGGCTTCATCGGCGCCTCGCGCGCGCCGAAGGCTCTCGGCATCGCTTATCGAAAGGAGAACTGAGGCAGATGATTTTTGAAAAGGCGTCCGAAGCCGCTGAATTTTTGAAAGCAAGGTATCCCCACCCCATAGATGTCGCAATCGTGCTCGGCAGTGGTTTGGGGGCCTTTGCGGAAAAAGTCACCAACGCGGTTGCGATACCGTACGCTGAGATTCCTCATTTCTCGAAATCAACTGTCGAAGGACATCGCGGACGTCTCGTCTTAGGCGAGATTGAAGGGAAGCATGTCGCTGTCCAGCAGGGAAGATTTCATTTCTACGAGGGATACGAGATGGACCAGGTGACGATGCCTGTCCGCACCTTCGGCAGATTGGGTATCAGAACTTTGCTTCTGACCAATGCGGCGGGCGGGCTTCGTTCCGATATGGTTCCCGGAACACTGATGTTAATCCGCGATCACATAAATCTGATGGGCGAGAATCCTCTGAGGGGAATGAATGATGAACGTCTTGGGCCGAGATTCCCCGACATGACCGGAGTCTACGATCCAGAACTCTGCAAACTGATACGGCGTTCCGCCACTGATGTGGCCGCAAAACATGAAATTGAACCTGCCAAGCTGATGGTCGAGGGTGTTTATTGCGGACTCTCGGGTCCAACCTACGAGACTCCGGCAGAAATCAGGATGCTTTCACTCCTTGGTGCGGATGCCGTCGGTATGTCTACGGTCCCCGAGGCAATTGCCGCAAGGCATCAGGGTATGCGAGTCGCGGGTATTTCCTGCATCACTAATCTTGCGGCCGGACTTACAGGCTCTGAGATCGACCACTCAGAAGTGATGGACATCGGCTCGAGGGTTGCTGATACCTTCGGCGACTTGTTGGGTCTTGTCATTGCTGGACTTGATGGTCGGAAATAGAAGTTTTTGAACGGACCTCAGGTTTCTGCTACTCGCATCACC
>CAXRBW010000093.1:0-2070 GCA_964228775.1 Pyrinomonadaceae bacterium
GGGTCTAACTTTCTGTACCGAAGAGTAGTCTCCTGCGTATTGAAACAGGTCGAGCGATTCAGTCTGCTATCTTTACGTGTTGCAAGAGACCAAGTGTCTCGAAAAGCTCCGAGGTCGTCTCATTCATCCGAGAGAAGGCAACTTCCGCACCAGCACCGGTTGCCACATCAATCACACCGAGAAGTATAGAGATACCGACGCTGTTGACGATTTCGGTTTCAGAAAAATCAACGATGACTCGTTTGATGCCGGCATCGAACTGCTTTCGGCATTCGCGTTCGATCTTTTCTCCGGCCAATTTATTCAGGTAGTCGCCTGCTTGAATGGTCGCTGTGTCACCTTCGATGCGGACAGGTATTTCCATCGTTGTACGGTGCCGAGGCAGCGTCCTGCAAAGTTAAGGTTTTATGGCCAATCTTGTCAATCGAGACCGACGGAGTGAGTACCAAACTATCGAGGACGCATCTTCGTCATCGTTATCCTCGTGCCGTCGTCAGTTTCATGGAATACGACCTCGTCCATCAGTGTCCGCATCAGCTTGAGACCCCAACCTCTCCTGCCTGAGGTGTCGCTATCCTGCCTCTCTGGAATCTCAAGCCTCAATCCACGGTTCTGCAACGTAACGACAATCCGTTCATCAGTGACGGAAAACCGCTGGTGGATTTTGCCGTCCGGACTCAAGGAATGCTCTTTGGCATTGATGATTGCCTCGACGACCGCGGTTTTGATTTGGTTGATAGCCCTCATTGGGTATGAGTGCCGCCTGGCCACTTCCTCCAATGCCTGGACGGCAATCAATTCGGATTCTTCAGAACAGGGTATCGCCAATTCGTAATCACCCGATGGTAAGACTGCGGCCTTCATCTTTTCTTCATGTAGCAGACTGATTAGGAATTCCATCTGTCGTCGACTGGAACTGAGGAAGCCGGCGGCCTCTAGAAATGACATGGCCTCCTGATCGAATCCTTCACTCGCAATCAGCCAGACCTGAAACCTTTCGAATTCACATGATTTCGCTATATCTGTTAGATGTTTGCACCAATCTTCAGTTAATTCCCTGCCCACTTCGAGCTTCTGTCTGATTTCGGCTGCAATCCAGACCACATCATCCTTATCACCGTAAAAAGCGGAATTAAAACCGAAACCTATCGCTGCCATTTCCCTCGGTGCCATCTTTGCCATATCCGCAGAAATGGATTCTGCATGGACAGAATGGACTATCTCGGGAACTATGATGTGCTCCGTTGCACGACTGAGTTCCGAGAGGATTTCTTCTTGGGTGAGACCCTTCAGTTCTTCCTTGAAAAGACCATAGTCGAATAATGATCTGGGAATCCTCTGAAGATCGAATCGTGAAAGGATATGTTTGAGGTCTAGTGCCGATGACTTTCTGTAATGTGTCTGCATCAAGAGCGGCGATCTCTTGAGCATCTGTAGTTTGATGCGACCGAGTGCGAGCTCGTGAGAGACTCCGCTAATTTCAAGGGAATGTTTTGCAGAAACATAGTCTCCCATCATCGTCCAATCTTTCTCAAACTTCACAAATCCAGAAGTCAAAGAGACGACTTGCGCTTGATTCAGATGATCCAAAATTCGTCTGAACGAATCGGGGGCTAAGCTGATGGCTTTTCGCAAAGATTCCTGATCGAGGCCTCGGGCTCCAGTGGCCTCTAACTCCATGAGAATTCGGAAAAGATCGCGGGCGTGAATAATTTCAAACAGCGGTTCGAATAAGAGTTCAAATGACCTTAGTGCTGTTCCCCCGCAAATCTCCTCAGAGTAGAGCTTCTCAAAATCACGAAATCTGAGAAGATCCAGGCCTTTGATTGCGGCGACATTCAGAAACGCGGAGATCAGAGGCGGTCTTCCACCAAATTGCACAGCCATTAGATCGCGGGATTCCGCGGAGATGGAAACCGAATGTCTCGACGCCAAAGAGTCGACCAACCGAGTCGTCGCGGAGAAACTGAGCGCGTTGAGCTCGAGTTTTAAACTTCGATCATCTTCAAGGCTTGAGACAAACCGTCGCCGTCCTCCGACGATATGGGGTATTCCTGAGACCTCAAGGAA
>CAXRBW010000094.1:0-5589 GCA_964228775.1 Pyrinomonadaceae bacterium
TCCGACACTGTTGGATTTCCGACGAAATCCACATGTTCAACTCCACGACTTGAATACCAATCCTTTTCAAACGGCAGGATTGAAAGCAGACGATCGACGTGGCGCTTGATGGTTCTGATGCGATATTTCCTCCAGGCCCATAACTGCGGAGAAATGTAGTAGACGACTTTAACTCCCCTGCGATGAAGTGACTTCGCAAGTTTGAGATTGAATTCCGGGAAGTCAATCAGAATCGCGATGTCTGGTTTCTCACGGGTGGCAGCGCGTTTCAGCTTGCCGAATGCGGATAGGAACATCGGAAGCGCCCTCAGTATTTCCGGAAGACCGATGATCGCGAACGCATCGGACTCAACTATCGGAACAACGCCCGCCGACCTCAATTCGGGACCTGCGGCTCCGAAGAAATTCCAATCAACGTCGGAATACTGCGAGCGCAGTGCGGAAACGAGCTTGGCTCCGTGAGCGTCGCCCGAGGGCTCACCCGCCACAACCAACACATTTATCCGCCGTTTTGAAGTCATTAGAATTCTCTGATTTAGCCCGAGGACTCGGTAAACCCCTCGTCCCAACCCTCGCATCATACTCGCGGCTCGATTTTTATTGAACTTGGTCGGTCCGCGCTTACTTGCACAACCAGTTTGAAGCCTTTAAAATGCAGTCTTTTGGGACTTTAGCCGATTCTCGGACAGAGCCCGACGAGTGCAGATAGATCGCTCGAATCGCCTCGGAGGAAATTGTGAAGCTAAGAACAGCAGCATTAACCATCGCCATACTCGCCGCCGCTGCGGTGATGCCGATCATCGGGCAGATTGATTCTGTCATCGGCCAGATCACCTCGTCAATCAGCGAATCTTTCGTCGGCGGCATCAGCGGAGATGGGCGATGGGTGGTGTTCGAATCGACAGGCGACCTCGCGACATACAATCCGAGAAATGCCGATGGCAACCGCGAGATCTTTGTATTTGATTACGCCCAGCGACAGATTTTCCAAATCACCAACACGAAAAGTCTGCTGACCGATACGACCAAAGGGGCGACTTACGACAACATCAAAGTCGAAATAACCAACCTGAGGCCGGTCATCAGCAACGACGGTCGCTTCATTGTTTTCGGTTCCAACGCGACTACCTCGACACCGAGTACTCCAAACACGACTAATCCCTCGAACTTCGACGCCAATGCATTCACCTCGGGAACGGGCACAAACCCTTTAACTGCTGACGGAAACACTGAGATTTGGATTTATCAGCTTCCGAGTGTGTCTGCGGCGGATCTTTCGAGTGGCGATGAAATCGGCCTCACGGACCTCGCCTCGGGAACCTTCACGCGAGTCACAAACACCGCGGCGAGCAGGCTTCCGATGGCCGGCGGGTCAGCGATGTATCCAGTCATCGCCAATGACAACAGAGACCCTGCAGTCAGCGACACTGGGGCTTACGTTGCCTTCGTATCGAACCGCGATCTCGTGACGGGTGGCAACAGCTATCCAAGTGATGACAACGACGAGATTTTTGCGTATGTCACCGGCACTTCCACCGTGAGGCAGATCACAAGAACTGCGAGGGGGACGGTGTCGGCTCCGATTTACAACATGAATCCCTCGATCTCCGGAAACGGGCTGCGCGTACTCTTCATGAGCAACGCGAACAATCCGATCATCGGACAGACTGGCGGAACCAACAGCGACGGCAACGAAGAAATCTTTTACGCCGATCTCGATGGCTCAGGCAGTCCGACTGGAGCGAAGGTTCAAGTGACCTCAACGACGAGGGCCTCGGCCTCTGATGTCGTCAATATGCTCAACACCGGCAAGCGGATGAGCAGAGACGGGCGCTATATAGCATTTGACTCATACGCGGATCTCGCGAACGAACATAACGGCACGAGGCAGGCCGGGTTCGCAACATTCCTTTTCGATACGACGGCGACTACTAGTGCGTTTCGGCGAGTCGGCCCCCGTAGCGACGCTGACTCGGCAGCGACGGGTGGAGATCTGGCTAGATATCCGGCTTTCACCGACTACAACGGTTCTGGAAACCCATCGACCTTGGTTCTTGAGACGAGGCTCAACATCAAGGCAGATGGAACTAGTCCCACGACCGCGAGCGACGGCCTTAATCCGAGCGAGATTCGACCGCCACAAATCTACTCGTATCCGCTTGGAGTTCCCGCAGCTAGTGCAACTTTCACGCGACTAGCGAAATTCGGCGATCCCGTTTACACGCTCCCTTCGGTTGCGCCAATTACGAGTGATTCCAGAAGGCGCCTGACGTTTACTCTTTCTCAAATCGAAACTGGAACCGGAAATTACGACGGACTTGCAGAAGTGATGTATCTTTACGTCCCGCCCGTCACTGCCGATGCGGCTTCGAGTATGAGTTTCGCCACGGGTGGTAGTCGGTACGCAGTAATTTCGACTACACCAAGTCCGACGCCAACTCCGAGTCCTACACCGACTCCAAGTCCGACGCCAACTCCGACACCTCAGTCTCCTCCTGCAGTTCTTGGGCTGTCGCCTGGAATGCTCGCCGAGCTCAACTACGACGCTGGAGATATCCAACCTGTCGTGGCAAGAACGGGCGTTGGCGCTTTGACCAGAAGCTTCGAACTTCCGATGGAATTGAGCGGTGTCACGATGACGATCGGGGGTGCGAGCGTGGGATTGCAGTATGTAAGCCGCCGAACGATCCGCTTTGTGGTTCCGCGAGGCCTAAGCTCCGCACTAACGGGAACCTCTTACCCAGTAGTGGTCAACAACAACGGATTGGTTTACAAGGGTTCGGTGATAATCGTACCAGCGAGACCTGACCTGCTTACGAATCTTCCGACACCTGGTCCTGGAGGGCGAGCCCAGGCTCTTAACACCACGACACGTATCTTCACGAGAGAGCCTTTCACGACTTCGACATTCAGATTCAAAGGAAGTAGGAAGGTTGGAACTAAACTCCGCATCTACATGACCGGCATCGAGAGCGTCAACGCTGCTAGCTACGGAGTGCGAATCGGTGGGGTTCTTTACTCAGGGGCCGCCTTCGGTACTGATGCGGTAAGGGTGGCTCCGGGTATCTATTACATCGAGCTTGTCATTGGTAACGACATAGCGGGCCTTCCCAATGCGCCAATCGTGATGATTATTGCCGGCGGTAACCAGACTTTTTATTCCCGTCTTGAAGACACCGCGCCCGTCATCTCGATTCTTTAACCGATAAAAAGCCTAGTCTTACGAAGGGCTGCCAATGTAGGCAGCCCTTCGATTTTTTGGGCGAATTCAATGGGTTTGCCAAAGCATTTCCCGTGTAATATTCTCGATTTTGCCCCCGATATTTAAAAGGTGTCCTACGATGCCAACCGCGACTTACTTTTTCGGTTAACACCGAGGCCTAGTCCTCGAAGCCTGCCTTCCGACTTAACTGATTACTTTCAAATTCCGCTTTCCGAAGAAGTCATCGCTGACCTGTTTAGATGATTTTGGCATTTGGACCACATTTCAAATTTTATGAGTAGCAAAGATGTAAGCACACTCAATATTGGCCCGCGGGTTTGGCGTAACGGAGAGCTCATCCCTTGGAACGAGGCGCGGGTCCATGTGATGACCCATGCCATCCATTACGGCTCAAGCGTATTCGAGGGCATACGGGCGTACAAGAATGAAAAGGGCACTGCCATATTCCGTCTTGAAGAACACATGAAGCGGCTGATCAATTCCGCCAAGATCTACCGCATGCCCATCAAATACTCCAAAGAGGAGCTATGCAAGGCCGCGATTGAAACGGTTCGGGACAGCGGCCTTGAGGCTTGTTATCTGAGGCCCGTCGTTTTTCGTGGTCTCGATGAAACCAAGCCGACATTCGGGGTCAATCCTTTCCCCAACCCGGTGGACACCTACATCGCCGTGTGGGATTGGGGTCGCTATCTCGGCGAAGAGGCCCTTCAGGCTGGAGTGGACGTCTGCGTCTCAAGTTGGACTAGGCTTCCAAGCAATTCAATGCCTGCTGCCGCCAAGGCGGGGGCGAACTACATGAACTCTCAGCTAATCAAGATGGAGGCCATTCTCAACGGCTACCATGAGGGCATCGCTCTTGATGATCGCGGAAGTGTCTGCGAGGGTTCTGGGGAAAATCTTTTTGCAATCTTTGATGGCACTCTGACTACGCCTGCAACATCATCGTCCATACTTTCGGGTATTACGAGAGATGCTGTAATGCAGATTGCGGGCGATCTCGGAATCCCCGTCAAAGAGTCCTCGATACAGCGCGCCATGCTCTATACCGCAGACGAGGTGTTCTTCACCGGAACTGCGGCGGAAATTACGCCGATTCGATCAATCGATAAGATAACAATCGGCGAGGGTGCGCGTGGACCGTTAACGAAGAAGATTCAGGATGCCTTCTTTGAGATTATCGGCGGCAAAAGAAAAGCGCCGAGAGACCAAAACTGGCTGACCTACGTCAACTAAAGAAGGGGCGCCTAAGCGCCCCTTTTCTTTGAACTCCGCTACTTCCCTGTCAACGCAATCCCGGACCATATTGCTCGGTCCCGACTGAACCAATCCCGCTCAACCTAAAACTGAAGACGTAGCGATTCTCCCGACGAACGCCCACATTGAATGTGTAATATTGGACAGCAAGAGAGCAGCAGTCGTAGGCGTAGCCCGCGGTGTAGAGCGAACTGATGAGGGGCCGCTCATTCAGGCTGCGACGGTTTTGAAAATCAAAGAAAAGAGACGCACCGCCGAAGGGACCGCGCTCCCTGTTGCCAAGCAGTACCGACGGGCTCCACTGCGATCCCCGGAGAGTCCCCGCCTCACGTCCTCCCGCAGATGCAAAAGCTGCATATGCTGGAGCCACCTTTACCGCTTTCGTGTAGAAGAAGGTCTGAAAGAGCTTGAGATATTTCTGCGTCAGCCCTACCGTCGCCGATGCGGCCCGCATGCCATCCCCATTCACTCCCCAATCCGTGCGTGCGTCGACGAATAGAAAGTTCCTCGGCTTGAAATTAACTTCGAGGGCCAGGGGGGAGAAGCGTCTTGGAATTCCGCCTGCGGTGTAGAAACTGAGAGACGTAAGCGGCGCTATTTGGTTTCTGCGACCGGGCACCAAGGCACCTCCGAAGCGGGGATCGATAAAATATTTACCCCTCACCGTTACGGTTAGAAGTTCATATGGTTGAACCGAGTCCTTTTCGTCCGCCTGGCCCGCCTTCTCACTTTTTGCCGAAGACGAGGTGCCGCTGACGGTTGATTTGCGCGTGAAGAATCTATTGGTGAGACCGAATTCGATTTCATTTGTATCGGTCCTCGTGTCGAGCTCGTCGAAACGAATGATTCTGTCGAAATTATTGATTCCTGAAATGCGCCGGTAGGTGATGTAAGGTTCGATGGTATGCCTAACTCGGAATGCCCCATCCTGGCCATAGAAGTTTCTTGCGAGTGCGACAGGGCGCAAATCTAGTTCCGCGGTGACGTATTTGCGGGTCACGTCCTTCTCGACAACCCGTCTCATATCATTGAAGGAATTGGAATAGTAAGTCATCCGCCCACCCAGCGTTGCGGAAATCTTAAAAAGCCTGAAGGGTATCGGAATGGTCACC
>CAXRBW010000095.1:0-8013 GCA_964228775.1 Pyrinomonadaceae bacterium
GATAAGTGGTTCCGATAAATCCTGTCAGTAAGATTATTAACACCAAGGGTAAAAATATGGGAAGTATGGTCGCGACCGATTGTATACACCCCTGAGACGCCAGCAAGTCCGTAGCCTGCCGTCCTTGTTTCAAGAGGAGCAATTCTTTCTTGAGGTGCAGTGAATGACACTTCAGGACGCAGAGTCAGTGAACCCACTCTCAGATCTAAGCCTGTTTTGACTCTTGCGGGCGTTATGCGGGGAAGATTCTCATTGTTGGTGAGGTTTGCGTGGACCAAATCTCCGCCGAAGATCGCTGTGACGTTGTCATTGATAATCGCCTCAGAGGTGAATTCAGCACCGAGATACTGCGCGTCTGACTGCGCGTATTTCGCGACGGGCAATCCATCTTCTATATCTATTCCTCCGTCGGCATTGTCATCAACATATGAGAAATAGATGAAATCATTAATCCGATAAAGGTAGATGTCGCCCGTCAATCGGAATCTGTCGGATTGGTGTCGGACCGAGACATCGAGGCCATTGGCCCTCTCGTTTTTGAGAGTTTGGTTGCCGATTTCATAGGTCAGCGTGCCGATGTGTGGACCTTGGTTGTAGAGCTCTTCAAGGGCCGGTGCTCTGTAAGAGTTGGTGTAATTGACAATGAAGGCCCCTCCCTTCCAGGTGGAGAAGTTGACGCCGGCACCGAACGAGACGCCGGTGAAGTTGCGATCTCTGTAGGCGACATTGGTCGGGTTCAATCTGTTCGATTCGACCCGCGCGCCGAACTGGAATTTCATTCTGTTTTTTGAATATTCCTGTAGTGTGAATGCAGAGAAGGAATTATGTCGGACCTTGCCCGTGATCAGTTGCTCGGCACCGTTCACTTGAAACGTGCGGTCGAAGCCTTCGAAACCGAAGCGGCCCGTCATCGCGCTTCGCTTTCGTTGTTCGAACAGAGACCTGTAAGAAAAAGTCTTATTGTCAAAAACCGCCCCGATCGACTCGGCCGCCCCATCGACCTCAATCTCTTTATGTTCGTAACTCACATAGTCGAGAGAGAATTGAATGGAATCAATCGCTGAGTTCTTGAGATTCCTGAAACCGCCCGAATATCTTAGTCCGCGGTTTTGCTGACGGATGTCGATGTCGACATCTTCGCCCTCGAAATAGCCACCGAATGGAATTCCGTATCTACGAACAGAGGTCGAGAACAGACCTGTGCCGTAAACTTTTTCACCGTAATACCCGCCTCCAATGTTTCCGGCATTGTTACGCGACGAACTATTGAGGATTTTTCCGACTGGTGTTGAATAGTCTCCGGTCCGTTGAATCGTAAAGCCACCACGCACGGCAACCTTACTGGAACCATAGTCGCCGCCACCTGAGACGAGGCCTGAGCGGTCGGCTGATGCAGTTCCAGTCGTCAGGAAACCCTTAAAGCCCTCATGGGATTCTTTTTCGTCATCGCTCACCACGTTAACAACACCACCAAGCGCATTGCTTCCATAGAGAAGTGTTCCGGGGCCTTTGACGACTTCGATCCTCTCGGCAGATGGTACATCCGAAGTTTCTCCGTGGTCACCCGAGCCCGAACCCAGCGATCCGGTGCGGACACCGTCCTGCAAGACCAGCACTCTGTCACCGTCGAAGCCGCGGACCACCGGCCTTGAGGATCCAACTCCAAAACTTCGCTTTGCAACACCCGCTTCGCCATCTAAAACTTCCCCTAAGGAAGCGGTCTGTCTTCCGAGCACCTGACCTGAGCCGAGTGCAGTTACAGTCTGAAACGCCTCGAACAATGTCTGCTCAACCCCACCTGCAGTTACTGTCACTTCAGCTCGAAGGCCGCCTACTTCAAGATCGAAATCAGCCTGAATGGCTTCGCCGGCCGCAATCTCGATGACACGGGTCTGATCGGAGAAGCCCTCCATATGAACTCTGACCGTGTATTTTCCTGCGGGTACACCCGTTAAAACATATTTTCCATCGTCGTCAGTGACTACTGAGGCCTTGATAGCAGTGATCTGAACTGAAGCGTCATGGATTGGATTCGAGGCTCCCTGCGTAATTCTGCCTTTGACGGTACCGCCTTGGGCGAATATCGCACCCGACAGTAAAAGTATTGTTCCGATTGAAATAAATAATTTCGTCATTTATCTAGATCACTTCACTCGAGATTATCTCGATTTGGTGGGTTTCGCGACGTTTTGTGGAAGTGCCGTGAAACTGCGGTTATCCGATGCAGAAATCCCCGACAGGTTTGCCCGCTATTTTCAGACTCTCTTGTTTTTCAACAGTTGGGAGTATTTCTGCCGGAATTTTATTACTTTTGGTGCGACCACCGCGGCGCAGTAGGCCTGATTTGGATTGTTGGCGAAGTATTCTTGGTGGTAATCCTCGGCAGGCCAAAATCCTGAAAACGATGTGACTTCCGTGACAATCGGGTCAGGCCAAATACCCTCGCTGTTGATCTCCTCAATGACCGCCCTGGCCTCCCTTTCCTGCCCTTCATCATGGAAGAACACCGCCGACCGATATGAAGTACCGACATCACCACCCTGTCGATTCAGAGTTGTCGGGTCATGGACGGAGAAAAAAACGTAAAGAAGTTCCCGGAATGAAATCTGCGTTGGATCGAATCTGATCTGCACGACTTCGGCATGTCCCGTGGTTTCCGAACAGACTTCCTTGTAACTTGGATTCTCCTTGTGCCCTCCGGAATATCCAGAGACGACGTCCTCAACGCCAATCAAATCGTCGAAGACGGCCTCTACGCACCAAAAGCATCCCGCCGCAAATGTCGCAGTTTCTAAACTCATGATTCAATCAAAACAAATGTTCAAGGTCTGTTGCAAATCATCCTCCGATGAAACTCATGGACCGTGAAGCGGGTCGGAAACCCTCTTCGCTGATAAGGTGGCGTGCCTCTTTTCGGTTGACTACACTGCGCACAAATTCAGATATTGCCTCTTCGGAGGAGCCGTCACGCAATTTTGTGCGCAGATCATGCTCTGTCGTCGAAAACAGACAAGTCCTAATCTGTCCGTCCGCAGTCAACCTGATTCGCGAGCAGGCGCCGCAGAATGGCTGTGTGACTGGAGCGATGATGCCGATTTCCCCGGGGGCTCCGTCTGAGAAACGGTGATTTTGCGACGTTTCGCTTCCCCGTGGTTTTCGCTCAAGCTCGAGGGGATACCTCGCGGAAATACGCTCGATTATCTCGGCTCCTGGCACAACCTGAGCTAGATCCCAGTTCCGAGCTGAGTCGAGAGGCATATATTCGATAAATCTCATCGAGAGACCTCTCTCGCGCGCTAACTCTGCGAGCTCAACGACCTCGTCATCATTCCTCCCTCTGACCACGACAGCGTTGACTTTGATTGTTTTAAAACCCGCTACCTGAGCCGCATCAATCGCTTCGATTACATCATCAAGGCGATTGACTCCTGTCATCTCCTCGAACCGTTGCCGATTTAGGCTGTCAAGGGAAAAGGTGACACGGTCAAGTCCCGCCTTCTTTAGATCTCTCGCGCGCTGAGCAAATGTGTGTCCATTGGTTGTGAGTGCTAGGTCGGTCAGTCCGAAAGATTTGAATGACGAGAGTTTTGCGATGAGCAGTTCGATGTCTTTCCGAAGCATCGGCTCACCACCAGTCAATCTTATTTTCTCGATTCCAAGAGAGATAAAGATGCGGGCAGCCTCGACTATCTCCTCGAAACTTAGTACCGCATCTTTCCTGGCAAGCGGTGGCTCGCCATCCGGAAGGCAGTAGAAGCAGCGGAAATTACAGCGATCTGTCAGGCTCAGCCGCAGATCTCTGATCTGTCTTCCATGTGAATCAATGAGCATCGGCTAACGGTAGGCTTCACCGACCTGCTTTATCTGCGCTAGAACAGAAGCCTTGGAACCGCCACTGGTCCTCGAAACGATGACTGTCAATTCAGTCAAAAGCGATTTCAATTCCGCCTTTGATGCTTCATCTTCAGAGATTTTGAAGAGTGTTTTTTCCTTGATGTCAGAGACAACGGAACCGAGTCTCGTAGAAATATTTCCAAGTGCCTCTGGTGAACGCTGCCCGTTGGGAAACATGTTCAAATACTCGGCATCGGTCATCCGTAAGTTGAATAGATGGCAATTTATTTTATCGCCACAATTCGACGGCAGCGTATTGCGTGCCCCTGCCCACGCGATAATGTCCCCCGAGGACAATGCGCGATATTTTTCCGCCAGATTCCAGAAAAGATTCGATGAGACAAGGAGTTCGCCGGTGCCTTCGCTGACTGCAATTTCACTTTGATGCTCTTTTATGAATTCAGCATAGGGGGAAATATTTCTTTCATTTCTACCGATGCGTCCCAGGGCAACTCTCAGCGATTCGATTCGCTTCACTTCAATGGAGGCGGTCCGGTCGCTGATCTCTTGCGGAACAGGCACACGGCTCAGGAAATCATGCAGTGCCGAGGCGGCGGAGAAATCCATATCGGCACGGAAAATCTTTTCTGCGATGTCAGCGTAAAGAGCCTGTTTGTCCGCGGAGGCATCAAGCTCGATGGCGTTTGCGGAGGAAATCCAACCAGCTTGCAGCTTTCCACCGACAAGATATTGGACTTTGAACCATTGAGGATTCTTTTCACTCGATTTGAGGATGGTTCCGAGTCGAGCGTTGGCCACATAGGGGGCGTCGAATCTCGCGTTGGCCCTAATCGGTGCCATCGGCACCGACACAAGCAACTCGCGCTCGCTTTCAGTGGCAGGGGTGACGGCGGGTCTTTCTTTGAAGATGGCTCTACTCGTCGATGCCGATGACCGAGATTTCGATGAACGAGATGATTTCGATGAACGTCTACCCTTGGATGCGCTTCTATTTTTTGCGGAGGACCTACTAGAAGATTTTGACTTTGATGCGGCAGCTTTCGATTTCGCCTTTGTCGTTGATTTCTTTGCCGGTGCTTTCTTTTGGGCGGTCTTTTTTGAACGCTGAGCGGACACGGTCGAGGCCGACTCAAAGACAAATGGCAGGGAAAGTATGGCAACCCACGCAATTATCAGAACTCTCTTCATAGGCTTTTCACATTTAGCGATTAATACGATGTCTCTTAAGCGTCTCGGCGTTGCGTTTCCATCCCTCGAGCTTCGCCCGCCTTGCTGCACTTCCTTTGAATCTTTCAGCGAAACTCTGCGGTTCTAAATCCAGAACGGCATCAAGGGCAATCGAGGTCTCCCCCTTTCTCGGCTCAAAACGGGCCTCGTCGGTCGGCTTCTCGAATCTGTTCCACGGGCATACGTCCTGACAGATATCGCATCCGTAAATCCAACCACTCAGATTCTTTTCGATTTTTTCGGGCAGATGCGGGCCCCGATGCTCAATTGTACCGTAAGAGATACATCGATTCGAATCCACCACATATGGCTCCACGATTGCACCGGTCGGGCAGGCATCGATGCATGCGGTGCAGGTTCCGCAACGATCTTTCTCGGGAGCTATATCAAAATCAAGCTCGACATCTACGATTATCTCGCCGATGAATACCCACGAACCGAATTCTCTCGTAATCAGATTCGTATGCTTTCCTATCCACCCGAGACCCGCTCGCACGGCCCATGCCTTGTCCATCATCGGCGAAGTGTCGACGCAGACTTTTCCATTCACTTCGGGCAGGTGGGAGATAATCCGTTCAAGTAGCCTTTTCAGCTTATCGCCGACGACCTCATGGTAGTCATCACCCCACGCGTATCGGGAAATGTTTGCTTCGTCGACCGACGCAGAATGAGCGTGCGGAGTGAAATAGTTTTCGAGCACCACAATCACACTTTTCGCACCTGGTAGAAGATGGCTCGGATCAGTCCGCTTAGCAGGATCTCGCGCCATCCACTCCATTCCCGCATGGAAGTCTCTCCGGAGCCACTCCTCCAAAAGCGATCTTTCTGCAGTCAGTTGGATTGCTGGAACGATTCCGACATCCACGAACCCCAACTCCTGCGACCAAGCCCGTATCATGCCGGTCAACTTTCTTTTTTCTTCTTCGTCTAGTTTTTCTTCCATCGCCTGATATACGGGGTGGTCATGCAAAGAAAAAGGGCTGGTCGTTTTACCGACCAGCCCAGTCCTAATCCTAGTCCGAGTTAGAAGCTGAGCTTAGCTCCGAACTGGAACTGGCGAGCGTCATATGCCGCGGTCGGCTTGCTGTAGTAGCGGCCGTTTGCGGAGCGCTGACCCCAATTGCTGACATCGGTCATGAACGGCGAGGCTGATGCTTCATTGAACCTGTTGGTCATGTTGAAGCCCTCGACAATCAGGTCGAGTCGAACCTTCTCATTGATTCTGATTGCACGAGCGACACGCATGTCGATCGACATGAATCCATGCAGGATTCCCATGTTGCGTCCGAGGTTACCGGTCGCGAACTGGTAATTCTGAATGAGAGGGGTGAAACAGCCTGTGGTTCCGGGCACGCAGAGCTGGTACCCATTGCCAACACTCGGACGGTCAGTCTGCGATGACTGATCGTTGTTCGTGTCGACGTTCGTGATGACGTTGAAGGGACGACCCGATGAGAGCTCAACGATTGGGGCGACAGTGAAGTCAGAGAAGAATCTCCTGACGCTGCTTCCCGTTCTCCAGGCTCCGGGTGATGCAATGACACCGCTGAACACGAATCTCTGTCTCTGATCAAACAGGGAGTCGGCACGTTCAGCCTTGAAGTTGTTGACATCCTGCGGGAGCAGAAGCGTCTGCAGGTCTGACGAATCGTCAATCGATCTCGACCAAGTGTAGCTTGCGAGGAACTGGAAGTTGTTCGCAAAGCGACGCTTCACTTCGACGTTCATCGCATTGTAGTCCGAGTTACCATCGGAGGCCTGGGCGTTCACAGATCCGAACGGAGTGATCAGTCCGGGAGTCCTCAAAGAACCCGCAATCTGCGCATCAAGCACTGCCTTCGTCACGAGACCGCCCGAAAGCGACTGTGCAAGGAAGTAATTGGGTGCATTCGGCCTGAAGAAGTTGGCAATCGCCGGCGCCACCACGCGTGGTCCAAGACCTGTCTGCGTGAGCGGTGCCGCTACCATACCAGGAATGATGATTGCCCAAATCTGTCCGGCATTCGGATAGGCGACTGGGTTGCCGTTCGGCGTCGCCATCGTGAAGCACTGAACCGGTAGTGCCACTGGGCACGTTGTTCCAGATGTCGGGATTGAGAAAGCCACCGCTTCGGTTGTAGAAATCGGGTTACGTCCCGCGAAGCGAGAGAAGTTCTGAATCTGAAGCTTCGTGTCCGGAGCGTTCAGATCGGTCGGTCTCGGCAGGTGATGCGCGCCGACTCTGATGTATGAAATCGAGAGCGACATATCCTTGCTGAGCTGACGTTCGATACCGACGCTTCCCTGTCCCGCCGAGGCGTACTGGAAGTCTTTGGAAATCGGCAAGCTGAATGGAAGCACCGCACCAAAACCAGAGTAGGTCTGGTCATTGAATCGCATTCTTCCGAACTGGTACTGAGCTGTCGCTGCAACTCCGGGGGTAACCGGGTTTCCGGCGGCGACGCAGAAGGGATTCGTGGTTGATCCGGGAACGCATACCGTTCCGTGGAAAACCTGCGAAGCATTCAAAAGCGCCGTCGGTGACGGGCTACCTGCCGTCAGAACTGACTGTTGCTGCTGGGATGAATCGGCGATATCCGAGTTGAACGCAGCCGCGAGAAGCGGGTGGTCATAGTACATACCGGCCGAGGCACGGAAAATTGTCTTTCCATCGCCATTCATGTCCCATGCGAGACCGAATCTCGGAGCCCAATTGTTCTTGTCGCGCGGGAATCCCTGCTGAACACCAACGGCATTCTGCGCTGCAAGAACGTCCGCAGCCGACAGCGTGATTGTCGAAAGAGGGTCGCGTATTCCAACAGGCGCAATCGTGTCGGTGAACTCGATTTCATATCTGACACCGTAGTTCAAAGTGACACGCGGATGTGCCTTCCAGGAATCCTGTGCGTAAAAGGCCAGCGGCTTGTTCTTCAATTTCGAAACCGGATTGCC
>CAXRBW010000096.1:0-2953 GCA_964228775.1 Pyrinomonadaceae bacterium
GTCTAGGAGGTCTAGGAGGTCTGGGAGGTCTGGGAAGACTGGGAAGACTAGGAAGACTAGGAAGGGTGGTGATGCTTGTCACCTGTTGGAACTGGGGTTATCTTCTTCCTATCCCAACAAATCTTTGCTGGTTCCTATCAACTCTTTATTGGCGGTGACATCACATGAGGAAATTTTCTGTCCTATTAATTCTCTCGAGCCTGCTTGTTTCAGTCCCCCTCCTCCGTGCGGATGAGGGAATGTGGACATTCGACAACCCACCGCTCAAGCAGTGGAAAGAGCGCTACAACTTCGAACCAACAAAGGAATGGCTCGATAACATCAGACTCGCATCGGTGAAGGTCGGTGGCGCATCCGGTGGATTCGTCTCTTCTGAGGGGCTGATTGCGACCAACCAACACGTCGGTGCGGGAGCACTTGCGAGGCTTTCATCGAAAGAGAGGAATCTGACCCGCGACGGTTTCTATGCAACGACTCGTGAACAGGAACTTAAGGTCCCTAATTACGAAGTGACAATTCTCGAGTCTTACGAAGACGTCTCACAGCGGGTTCAATCCGCAGTAAAAAAAGGTGCGACCGACACGGAGGCTGCGGCACAGCGCAAAGCGGTGATTGCTGACATCGAGAAGGCATCCACTTCGTCAACCGGACTGCGGAGCGAGGTCATTCCGATGTACAACGGCGGTGAGTATTGGCTTTATAGATTCAAGAGATACACCGATGTACGTCTCGTCTTCGCGCCCGAAGAGCAGATTGCATTCTTCGGCGGAGATTACGATAACTTCACCTTCCCTCGCCATGATCTCGATGTAACTTTCTTCCGGGCCTACGAGGACGGAAAGCCCGCGAAGACTCCCCATTATTTCAAATGGTCTCAGACGGGAGCGTCGGACGGCGAATTCGTTCTCGTATCCGGCTATCCTGGCGCGACAGCAAGACTTCTGACGGTCGCACAGCTTGCCTACCAACGCGATGTCGGTAATCCGCTGCAGGCGAAGATCTGGAATCTGAGACTGAAAATATTAGAGGACTATGCCAAGCTCGGCGATGAGCAGGCACGTCAGGCAGGAGACGGAATCCGCTCGTTTCGTAACTCTCTCAAGAGGTTGACTGGCCAGCAAGAGGGGCTCCTGAATCCGAAACAGTTCGCCACAAAGAAGACCGAAGAAGCGGCACTCCGCACGGCCTTGGCAAAAAATACGAGGCTCAATGCGGAGCTCTCTCCTGCATGGACACAAATTTCCCTTGCATATGCGAAACTCCCTGCGTTCGCAGAGCGAATCCAGTTCACAACCTTGGCTGCTTCTAGGCTTGGTTCGATAGCATCGCAAATCGTCCGCTACAGCGAAGAGGTTTCAAAGCCGAATGACAAGCGACTCGAGGAGCTCCGCGACACGAGACTCGAGGCCTTCAAGGCAGGGCTGCTCTCCTCAGCCCAAATTTACGGCGACCTCGAGGAGTATTCGCTTCGGACTTGGCTCGAAGAGGCCGAGAGAAATCTCGGACCGAACGACCCCTTCGTCAAGGCCGCGCTAGGCGGTCTACGACCCGCAGACGTCGCCCGAAAGGCAGTGCGCGAGACCAAGCTTGGAGATGTGGTCTTCAGAAAATCGCTTGTCGACGGAGGCGCTGCCGCCGTTGCGGCTTCTACCGACCCGATGGTTTTGCTCGCACGGAGAATCGAACCCATATATCGACAGCTGCGAACTTGGAACGAGGAAAACATACTCAACGTCGAGGCTAGTGCGGGAGAGAAGATTGCCAAGGCAAGATTCAGTGTCTACGGTAAGACGATTCCTCCCGACGCAAACTCCCAGCTTCGAATCGAGTTTGGTCGGGTTATCGGATATGAGGAAGACACGACACTAGTGCCCTACAAGACGACATTCTTCGGACTCTACGATCGGGCGGAAAGCTTCAATTTTAAATCTCCGTGGGAGCTTCCGCAGAGATGGATTGATCGGCGCGGTGCGATTGATATGAAAACGCCTCTCAATTTCGTTTACAGTGCCGACACCATCGGTGGAAACTCGGGCTCACCTGTAATCAATCGTAAAGGCGAACTTGTCGGACTCAATTTCGACAGCAACGTTCAAAAGCTCTCGAACAGATACTGGTACATCGAAGAGGATCAGGGTTCACGGGCAGTTGGCGTGCACAGTGCGGCTGTGATTGAAGCGCTGAGGAAAGTTTATGACGCCGGCAGTCTCGCCGAGGAACTTCTATCGCATCGGTAGTCACCTTCGCCTGCGATGTCTGAGCCGTTTTACATAAAAGAAGCGGAGGGAGAATTGCTCCCAATCGTCATCAGTGTGCCGCACTCGGGCACTGAGTTCCCTGCCGAGCTTGCTGATTCATATAATCCTGAGCTCATCGCGGCACCAGACGACACAGATTGGTTCGTCCACGACCTCTATGACTTCGCTCCATCGATGGGGATAACGGTCGTGCACCCCCGGTACAGTCGATGGGTAAGTGCCCTCAACCGGGATCCCTCGCACGCCGCTCTTTCCGATGACGGCCGCATGACACCGGCGCTGGTTCCCCTCACCGACTTCAGTGGAAACCATCTCTACCGGAACTCGTCACTCGAACCAACCAGAGAAGAGATCGAAAGAAGAATCCGCGTCTATTACAATCCCTACCATGAACGGATCGAGAAAGAGCTCACTAGCCGTTTGAGGAACTATCCACGTGTCTTGTTGTGGGATGCGCATTCGATCCGGCGATTGGTGCCGACCATCAGAAGTACTCCATTCACCGACATGATCCTGGGTGATAATTTGGGACTGGCGGCGGGGTCTGAATTTTCTGAGATTGCTCTCGCGGCACTCGGCAGCGGCCCTTTCTCTCTGTCGCACAACAATCCCTTCAAGGGTGGCTACATAACCCGCTACTTCGGGCGGCCGACTGAGCGGATCCCCGCGCTTCAACTCGAGATGTCAAGGGATGT
>CAXRBW010000097.1:0-2708 GCA_964228775.1 Pyrinomonadaceae bacterium
GTCCTTGAGCGTAAAAACATCCTTGACTTACTCCTTGTCGGTCGATCAGAGCATCAAATCGATACCGATAGCTCGGGTAGGTGCAAGGGGTGTTCCAGCGAAACTGATACGCTTATCTGACTACAAGTACCGAGCATGGAGCCGAGTGAACGACTGCATCGGACACGGAGCCGAGCATCATCCGCCCCCAAAACCCCCGCCCGTGGCTTCCGACGACGATTAGGTCAGCCTTCCACTGAGTAGCTTTTTCGATAATCAGGCGGTTGGCACTTCCCATTGCAACCTCGTGCCTGACAGTCGAAGTGGGAAAGCGGGATTTGAAAGCGTCCTCCGAAGCTTTGGCATATTTCTCCGATTGGGTCCTCGCGCTCCGTTCGAGATCCGCGTAATAGTCCGCCGAAACTGAAAATGGCTCCGCGGCTATCGGCGCCAATGCTTCAAAGACTGAGAGCACAAGCACCTCGGCTTGGGTTCCATCGAGCAGGGCACACACCTTATCTACAGCTTTCATGCTGAACTCCGAACCGTCGGTCGCGATTAGAATCTTCATTTCGATTTCACTCCTTTTGCAGTCGGCATAGGACCTTGTCCCGCGTTAGGCAATAGACATGCCGCGAATAACACAGGACCTCTGACTCACCATCCAACTTAAGGCACAAGGCTTGCTCGATAACTGGTGAAGTACCACTTCGAAACAAAAATACGGAGGTTGATATGAATAAAGACACAAGGTTGCTCAAGGGCAACGTGGCAGTCTCAGGCGGAACGGGGACGGTGCCTGTCCGTGCCGATGGTCAGCGACTCGACAGGTCATTCGGTCCAACATTCACGGAGGCGGAAAGGATGTTTGAAAGAATGGCTGAAGTCACTCGGCGTGCCGCCGAGAATGCATTCTCGTTTTTCTCAGAAAGAGGCGGTGAGCTTGGACGTGAACTCGAGGATTGGTTCAAGGCAGAAACAGAGTTGCTTCGTCCCGCACCAATCGAGATAACTGAGAATTCCAAGGAAATCAAAGTCAAAGCGATTGTTGCCGGATTTGATCCAGAGGATATTGAGGTCAAGGTTAAGGATAATTCGCTGACTATCAACGGTGAATCCGAGGAAAAGAATAGAAAAGATGATGAATCGACATTCTACAGCGAATGGCGGAGCAACAGATTCTTCCGTCAGATGACCCTGCCAAGCGAAGTTGACGCTGAGCGGACACGCGCAGATTTGTCGGACGGGGTTTTGGAGATCGTCCTACCAAAGTTACGGGGAAAGGAGCCAACCAAGGTCAAGGTTCATTCGTGAAAAAAGGCGTGCGAAATTCGCACGCCTTTTCTCTTGCATCATCAGAATCTAATTCGATGCGATGAAGCGGATATCGCTGATATCGGCGGTCACACTTCGGACCTGACTTGTCTGACTGAAAGAGTGCTTCTTGGAGCTCACTGAAATGACAGCATTGCTCCCTGCCGGCACACCCTCAAAGCTGAAGCGTCCAAACTGGTTAGTCTTTGACTTCATGATTGTGCCGTCCGCTAGTTGAAGGGTCACTGAAATATTCGGCAGAACATTTCCGCCCGCAGATTCGACAGTGCCACTCACGACGGTTCCTCCTGCGGTGGTTGTCAGTGTCTCAACTCTGATGTCATCGATTGAGAAGTTGGCGGGTCCGGTAAAGCTCTCTGGCACATAGTGTCTGAACATAAGCTTGACAGTCTGTCCTGCCCAGGTATTTAGACTCGCCCTATGAAGGATCCAGCCCGTTGAGCCTAAGGTCGCGGGTTCTAGTCTCTTTGAATGCACAATTGCGAGTAGATTGTCAGATGAATCCAGTACCTCAACTGAGAAGATTCTTGGAACCATTGCCCCGTACGTCGCCATGTCCCAAAAGATCGAATCACGCCAACTCAATTCGATGATTCCATTTCCACTTATGGAGGGTAGGGTCACTGTCTGTGCAAGTGTGTATTCACCAGGACCGCCTCCATCGAATCCGTTCGTAGCCACCTTATCTCCACGCTGTGGCTCCCAGAAGCCCGATCCCGATGAAGTGACCACGGTATAGGCGCTGTAAGGATTTGGCATGTCGCTTTTGGTCCAACTCGAAAAACTTCCTGACTCGAAGCTACCGTTAGTAACCAGATTGGTTAGAGTCGTGGTTTGCAGCCGTACCCCAATATCATCAATAGAGAAGCTTGCTGGTCCAGTAAAGTTCTCCGGCACCACTTCACGAAACGTCAGTCGTAAAGACTGACCTTGCCACGCATTCAAACCTATTGAGTGTGTCTGCCATCCCGTCGATCCGTCCGTGCCCGCCTTGAGTGTGAATCTGTAAATCTCTGCGACGGTGCTATTCATCGAATCTCTCAATTCGACGATGAAGGCTCGATCCTGCATGGCACCGTAAGGGGACATCTCCCACCAAATCGAGTCTCTCCACGAGAGTTCCACCATCTGTTCAGCCCGTGTCGTGCTCGGTATCGCTATGTCCTGGTACATGACGAATTCGCCAGAAGTACCATCGAATCCATTTTGCGCTAGGTAGGTACCACGTTGCGGCGTCGAAGAAGATTGGTCGGCGATTGTCCATGATTGTAAGGGTGTTGCGGGCTGTGAGGTGGTCCAGCCCGTAAAATTACCAGTTTCGAAGCTGCCGTTGCTCACCGCGTTGGTGCCCGAATCTGTCCTCACCGTGAGTGTTATGTCGTCGAGGTCGTATT
>CAXRBW010000098.1:0-6578 GCA_964228775.1 Pyrinomonadaceae bacterium
TGACCATTACGCTCGACTATCAAATCGAGTGCGCTTCCCTGACCTGATCTGATTCGATTGATGACATCGTTTGTATTTCTGACCGCTACACCGTTGAGAGATATGACTGCGTCACCGGCTTCGAGACCCGCCCCAGCCGCGGCTGATTGGGGCTGGGTGCCTCGGACGACCACAGGTTCTGCACCTTCATCGGGCCTGAAACCAAGCTCTCCCAAACTACTACCCCCCTGCACGGTCTTGGCGGGGATTACTGTGAGCGGAATTCTCTTACCTCCCCGCTCGACCACCATCGAAAGATTCTTTTCGGGTGAAATCAAAGCCTCGTCGCTGATGTTCTGCCAAGTTGGATTCTCTCTGCCTGCGAATTCAACGATTCTATCGCCTACCTGAACTCCTGCTACGTCAGAGGCGCCACCCTTAACGACTAGGTCAACAACGGGTGCGGGCATCGCGGGGATCCCAAGATATAGTGCGCCACCAAAAGGAATTGCAATTGCGAGGACGATGTTCATGAACGGCCCGCCGAGCATCACAAGGAACTTCTGCCATCGCGGTCGAAGTTCATAGAGCTCACTATCAGGCACCCGCTCAGCGCTTGACTCACCACCTTCGAGTGAAGACGTTGCCTCGTCTCCGTAAAGCTTCACATAAGCTCCGAGCGGAATTGCAGAAATGCGGTAGTCGGTATTGCCTATTTTGAAGCCGCAGAGGCGCGGTCCAAGACCAAAGAACGAGTAGGCTTCAACTCGCATTCCGAAAATCTTGGCCACTATGAAATGGCCGAATTCGTGAATGTTAATTGCGATTCCGAGGACGAGTACTACTGCGAGAATGACGATTAAAGATTCAGACATTTGGAACTACCTAATTTTGGGAGACCGAGGTCGCCGATCAAACACTTCAACTTAAAGTTCTTGAGCCCTATAAACCCAAGTCTAGTGGGCGGGTGCAGGAACGGTCAACCTGCTTCAAAGTCATCGGCTTAGATGCGCAACATATCTCGGGCGGATGCCCTCGCGTTCGTATCTGCGACTAGAATCGCTTCGAGGTCGGTAACGGATTCTGAGTGATGCCTGTCCATCACCGCTTCGATGACTTTGGCAATTTTATCCAAGCTGATCTGCCCTTCCAGGAATGCCTGCACCGCGACTTCGTTGGCCGCATTCATCGCCGCTGGCATCGTGCCTCCTTCGCAAAGGGCCCGATAGGCGAGGGTGAGGCACGGAAATTTATCGAGATCCGGCTCCTCGAACGTCAATTGAGAAGCCTTTATGAAATCCAACGGCTCGAGACAGCTATCGAGTCTCTCAGGGTAGGTGATTGCGTATTGGATTGCGTGCTTCATGTCGGTGACACCGAGTTGGGCCATCACAGATCCATCGACAAGCTCCACCATCGAGTGAATGACTGACTGCGGATGAACGATGACCGATATAGAGTCAGCTTCGAAACCGAAGAGCCATTTCGCCTCGATGACTTCAAGCCCCTTGTTCATGAGTGTCGCCGAATCGATTGTAATCTTGTTGCCCATCTTCCAATTGGGATGGTTGAGTGCCTCGTCGACTGATGCGCAGGCGATCTCCGCCTTGGTCTTATTCCTGAACGGACCACCCGAGGCAGTCAAGATTAGACGTCTAATCTCCTTTCTCGATTCCCCTCTCAGGCATTGATGGATGGCGTTGTGCTCTGAATCGACGGGAAGTATCTCCGCACCAGATTTTGCGGCGGCGGCCATCATCAACTCGCCGGCCATTACCAATGTTTCCTTATTTGCAAGTGCGATTCTCTTTCCCTGTTCGATGGCGCGTAGAGTCGGGATGAAGCCAGTCGCACCAACAGTCGCTGAAACGACAGTGTCCGCATCTCGGTGCGTCGCAACGGTGACGAGTCCCTTTTCTCCCCAAACTATTTCAGGAATCTTCTCGATGTTGAGATTTCGAAGTAGTTCAAGTAGTTCAGAGGCAGATTGCTCATCAGCAGTCGATACAACATCGGGGGCGAACTCATGGACCTGCTTGGCAAGTAGATCCATGTTTCGACCTGAAGCGAGTCCCCTGACTGACACGTTCCCAAGATGTCTGACCACATCGAGCGTGCTGCATCCGATTGAGCCTGTTGAACCGATGATGGAAATGTTGCGCTTCACTTGGGTATTAAATTTGAAGATGAGCTGGCAAGGGTGTGCTCATTTTGAGAGCTCATCCACGATTCGGTTGCGCGAAACCGTTTTCTGATCTCCCGAATCCATGTCCTTTACAGTCACGGTGCGGTCTGTGGCTTCCGACTCTCCGATTACACAGACTCTTTTTATGCCTACTTGGGAGGCGTACTTGAATTGTTTTCCGAGTTTGTCGAGCTCAGGGTAGAGGAGGACCTTCCTACCCGCAGCCCTCAGTTCGTTCGCGAGAAGAATGCTTTCCGCTGTCAGTTCCTCGTTCCAAACCGTGATCATCACATCTGCGGGGGCCATGTCGAGAGTTCTCGGGAACATTCCGCGTTCATCCATTACGACTACGATGCGTTCCAGTCCGAGTGAAAATCCGCAAGCCGGAATCTGCTCCTTTCCAAACATGCCGATGAGCCCGTCATAGCGTCCACCTCCACCAAGACTGCCCGAAAGATCGGGGACACTGATTTCGAAAATCGCTCCGGTGTAGTAGGACAGACCTCTTGCAAGCGACGGGTCGAGCTTGATGTATGACTTTCCAGTCCGAGCAATTATCTTCTTCAGTTCCGCAAGACTTTCAGTCGCACGACCGATGAATTCTTCGGTCTTCACGAGGATCGCATCATTGGATCCTGCGGAATCGACCTCCGACAGGAAGCCGAGCATCTTTTTTGTTGACTCTTCTGTGATGCCGCGCTCGAGAAGTTCCTTTGACACTCCATCGACGCCGATCTTATCGAGCTTATCGAGGGCTACTAATGCGTCTGTCTGCTTGGATTCGTCAATCCCCGCAGCGCCGAGAATCTCGCGAAGAAGCTGTCGGTGATTTAGGCGGAGTGAAAAATCCGAGAATCCGAGTTTTTCAAGTACATCGCCGACGGCAGTACAGAGTTCGACCTCCACCATCGTGTCCGAAGACCCAATCGCATCGACATCGCACTGATAAAACTCTCGGAAGCGCCCCTTCGCAGGACGGTCCGCCCTCCAAACGGGCTGAATTTGGTATCGCTTGAAAAATTTAGGGAGCTCGTTGCGGTAGTTGGCAACGACGCGGGCGAGGGGAACCGTCAAGTCGTATCTCAGTGCCAAGTCCGCAAGTTCACCTGTTGAGTTGTCGAGTTTTTCACCCCGCTTGAGGATTTTGAAGACAAGCTGATTGCCTTCCTCTCCGTACTTACCCATCAAGGTTTCAAGATTTTCGACAGCGGGGGTCTCGAGCGGCTCGAATCCGTACGACTCGTAGACCGATCGGATTACGCCGATCACAAATTCTCTTTTCCTGATGTCCGCGGGAAGAAAATCACGCATCCCGCGAGCCGGCTGGCTCTTACTCATATTAAAATGGCAGCCCGAAGACCGCCGTCGAGATTTTACACGATTTCAAATCCCCTACCGAAATTTGAGGCCCTATCTGTAATCGGGAAGAATATCAACATAGCTCTTCCAGAATTCGGCGAGATCGGTGACCTCGGCGGGACTCAAATCTCGACGTACCTTTGCTGGAGATCCCATGACCATCACTCGGGGTGGTATCACGGCGTTTGGTGGAACCAGACTGCCCGCGGCGATGAGTGCCTCGCCTCCGATTTCAGCTCCGTCGAGGACCGTCGCACCGATTCCGATAAGGGCGCCGTCCGAAATCTTGCAGCCATGGATCATCGCACCGTGTCCGATTGTGACTTGGTTTCCGATTATCGTTGGACCGTCAAATCCGGCACGCGAGACATGCACCACGGTGCCATCCTGAACATTCGATCTGTCTCCGACCCTGATGTAGTTCACATCTCCACGGAGCACACATCCATACCAAACGCTCGAATCCTCGCCGATCTCGACATCGCCGATGATGACAGCATCCTCTGCGATGAAAGCCGACGGATGTATCTTTGGTACGATTCCTCTGTATGGTTTTATCAGCGCCACGCCGACATCATCTCACAAGGAATCACCCACAAAAAGTACCTTGCTGGCGTCGGGGCTCCATGGCAGAATTCACGAGATGTCTTCCATGAATGCACCGAGAGCTCTCTGCGCCTTGATGATTGCAACCTTGGCACTCTTCTCACTTGGAAGCGCACAAAGTGAAAAGATAAAGGACATCAGAAAGGTTATTCCCGAGTCTCCCGTGCTTATCAATTTTTGGGCTACGTGGTGCGGACCCTGTCGATATGAGCTTCCTCGGATTGTTCAAATCGAATCCGAATACCGCGACCGCAATCTCAAGGTTGTTTTGATTTCCCTCGATCGGCCATCTTTTGCGGAATCGCTCGTACCCGAATTCCTAAGACAGTACGGAATAACTTTTCCCTCTTACATACTCGATTTCTGGAGCAGGCGCGAAAGGAATCGGGCCATCGGAAGAGTCGTGTCAGGTTTCAATGGAGGCCTCCCACTAACAGTCCTGCTCGACGAACACAGAAAGAGGGTTTTCACGCATACAGGGGTTTTCGATGAAGCCACGCTACGAAAACAGATTGAGGAGACACTCTCGAAGACCCGCTGATTGGGTTACAATCTCGTTATGATCGACTTGAGAAGCGATACAGTCACAAAGCCGACGCCCGCAATGCGTAAAGCAATGGCAGATGCGGAAGTTGGTGACGATGTTTATTCCGAGGACCCAACGGTCAATCGTCTTCAAGAACGTGCTGCGGAAATTTTCGGTAAAGAAGCTGCGCTGTTCGTCCCGACGGGCTCGATGGGAAACCAGATTGCCGTCAAACTTCACACTAAGCCCGGCGAAGAGGTCATCATCGAAGAAAGAGGTCATATCCTCTACAGAGAGCTCGGTGCGAGTGCGATTTTCTCCGGCGTTACCTTCCGAACCATCAGAAGTGCTGCGGCAACCGCAATGCTTAGATGGGATGAGATTGAGCCCGCGATTACCAAGACTGGGCCATATTACGACTGTAGGACCGGACTGATATGTCTCGAGAACTCCCATAACTTCGGCGGCGGCAGTGTGATGAATGCATCTGAGACCGAAGCGATATGCGAGGGGGCGCGCGGCAAGGGGCTTCCGGTACACATCGACGGTGCCCGCATATTCAATGCTGCGGTCGCGACGGGAGACAGTGTGGCCGATCTTTCTCGAGGTGCGAACTCGGTGCAGTTTTGTCTTTCTAAGGGCCTCGGTGCGCCGGTCGGCTCGATCTTGACGGGGCGGAAGGATTTCATCGAAGAAGCCCGAATCTGGAGAAAGCGTCTCGGCGGTGGGATGAGGCAGGTCGGCGTGTTGGCGGCAGCGGGAATGGTCGCCCTCGAAGAGACTCCAAAGGTTCTCCACCTCGACCATCAAAATGCGAAAAGGCTAGCTGAAGGAATTGCGGGTCTTCGCGGAGTGCAGATGGATCCTGAGACGGTGAGGACAAACATTCTCATATTCGACGTCTCTGGTACTGGGAAAACTCCGGCTGAAATATGTGACTCGTTGAAGAAGGAAGGTGTTCTTGCAAGTCCTTTCGGATCTTCGGTGATTCGGATGGTCACTCACTTCGATGTTTCAGCGGACGATGTCGAGACCACCCTCAAAGCAATGGGCGCCATATTGAGATGATCATCGCGATCGACGGGCCTTCAGGGGCCGGCAAATCAACCCTCGGAAAAATGCTTGCTGAGCATCTGGATCTTCTTTACATCGATTCAGGTGCGATGTACCGCGCAGTCGCACTGATCGCATTCGAGGCCGGAATCGATCCGGCGGATTCGGCACGAGTTGCAGAACTGGTCGCGCCGAGGGTCATTAGTTTGTCGGGACCGCCCAAGGATCTGAGGGTCACAGTGGATAATCGCGACGTGACGGACTTAATCAGATCTCCTCATATCGGTCAGGCGGCCTCTTCGGTATCATCCATCCCTGAAGTAAGGAGGATGCTTGTCGCGCGGCAGCAGGAACTCGGTCGAGGCGGAAAGGGTTGTGTCATGGACGGGCGCGATATCGGCACCGTGGTTTTCCCTGATGCTGATATTAAATTCTTCCTCACTGCCGACGCCGAAGCGCGTGCACAGAGAAGATTCGCAGAAGACTCGCAAAGAGGAACTGCAAAAGATCTTGAAACTACCCTTGCCGAGATCAATATCCGGGACGCACGTGACATCACTCGCGCGATTTCACCGCTCATCCTCGCCGATGATGCCATCGAGATAGACACCAGTGGCATCGGAATAGAAGAAGCTTTCAATGCGATGGTGTCGGCCATCAGAAAACACTCCTGACCTCGGTCTTTATTGAGCTTTATCGTCGTATTCAAAGGTTCAATTAGTTGACACTCCATGTAGTGGTCGGTAAGATTATCGTTCGCTCTTTGCATTGCTCCCGTAGCTCAGCTGGACAGAGCAACAGCCTTCTAAGCTGTGGGTCGCACGTTCGAGTCGTGCCGGGGGCGCCAGTTCGATTTGGTGCAACTCGAAG
>CAXRBW010000099.1:0-2344 GCA_964228775.1 Pyrinomonadaceae bacterium
AACCGGCGCGCCCCTCCGCCAGTTTCTATATGCGGGCGATCTTGCAAGGATTTTGGTTGAGGTAGTTGACCGTGATCTGACAGACTCCTTCAATGTGGCGGCTCCGGGGAATCTTTCAATCCGTGAGGTGGCGGTAATAGCTGCGGAGGCGTGCGGATTTGACGGCCTTGAAATTGTTTTCGATAACGTGTCACCTGACGGGCAATTTCGAAAGGATGTCTCAATTGAAAGATTCAAACGTTTAATGCCAGACTTCGAATTCACCCCGATTGAGCTAGGAATTAGGCGGGTTTTCGATTCATACCTTGCCGCATAGAACCAATGAAAAAAGCGCTTATTACAGGGATAAACGGGCAGGACGGTAGCTATCTTGCGGAGCTTCTGCTGAGGAAGGGGTACCGTGTCTCGGGTAGTTTAAAACGAAATTCTGTCGCCGAGACTCAAACTGCAAGAATTGAACATCTGAGAAATGATCTTGAGCTTCTTTATGCCGACATGACGGATCTATCCTCGCTCATCTATACGCTAAAGAAGATACAGCCGGACGAAATCTACAATCTCGCAGCTCAATCTCATGTCCAAGTATCATTTGCTCAACCAATTTATACGACGAACGCAACAGGTGTCTCGTCTATAAATCTTCTCGAGGCTGTAAGGCTGGTGAGTCCGGCAAGTCGTATCTATCAGGCATCTTCATCGGAGATGTTTGGCAATTCTGTAGATGAGGACGGGTACCAACGCGAAACGACGCGAATGAATCCCGTCTCTCCTTATGGCTGTTCTAAGGTATTCGCGTATCACATTACCAGAAACTATCGGACGGCCTACGGCCTTTTTGCCTCAAACGGAATTCTTTTCAATCATGAAAGTCCGAGACGCGGGAGCAACTTCGTAACGGGGAAAATCTGTAAAGAAGCCGCCAGAATAAAATTTGGATACACTGACCGTCTCGAATTAGGGAATCTTGATGCTGTCAGGGATTGGGGGCATGCCGCAGACTATGTCGAAGCTATGTGGCGAATAATGCAACTAGAGTCCCCTGACGATTTTGTCTGTGCGACCGGGATCTCACATTCGGTGAGAGATGTTGTAGAGCACGTCTTCGCAAGGCTCGGACTCAACCCAGTTGAACATGTCACCTCCCACCCTCGTTACCTAAGGCCCGAAGAGCTGCATGAGCTCAGGGGAGATGCCTCTAAACTGAGATCACGGACAGGTTGGGAGCCGACGTATTCTTTTGAAGCCCTGCTTGACGAAATGACCGATCACTGGCTCGAAGTACTAAGGGCGGGCGATCTAAAGGTGAGAATCACTTAGACATTTGATGTCTGGTTCTTTTTTCTTCGATCCATAGGGCCCTTCCAGATTAATTCGCAAAATCCATCGCAGATAGAAGATGAAGAATGCCGCCAGGCCTTGTACTCGATTGGGGGCCCCGAGGACTGTAGCGAAGAAACGCCTCTTAATGCTATGCGGTCCGAACTCGGATATGAACAGGGCGTGAAATGCACCACGAATACCGATTTCAGATAGTCGTCGCGGAGGCTCATTTGGTTGGCAGAACACACGTGCTCGCGGCTCAATAAGGAGTTTCCACCCTGCGCGTTTTAACCTTGGCGTGAACTCTGCATCTCCATATTGAGGAAGCAATTTCTCGTTCATAAGACCGCATTCCTTGAAAGCGGCAGCCGGAAATAGGACACAGTTCCCAACAATCAAATCAACCTCCCACTCCTTTGCTGGCACCGTCCATATCGTTTGTTGACGAAAATGCCGAAAGCCGCCCGAAAGAGTCTCCCAGCGCGGGGCAACCTGAAAGACCCTGTGAGGCTGATCCCAAAGCAGCAATAAGGCACCGACTATCGCCCTACTGTAGCAGGATGCCGTCTTCACAAGATTTACCAAGAAATCCTCTGAGAACACGCTATCGTCGTTGATTGTTAGGATGAAATCAGGTTCGTACTGAAGTGCACGTTTTATTCCTAGATTCATTCCGGCTGTGAAGAACAGAGAGCCGTCACCTTTAATTACTTCGACATCTGGAAAGTGCTGTGAGATGGCAGTGGATGTCCCATCAGTCGAACCGTCGTCAACGACTATTACTGAAAAGTCGATGCGTGAACGAAGACATCGAGACAGACTTCTGAGACATTGGAGAGTGGTTGTGCGCCTATTGTGAACCGGAATGACCGCAACAATCTTGATATCAGACGGGTTCATGAATCTTCGTCATCCGTACCATCAGGGTCTTCATCCAGCAATTCGGTTTCAGCCTCGTGATAGTAACGATAATAAGTCTCGTCACGTTCGGCACGCTTGGCATGATTGAACACAACGCCAAAGA
>CAXRBW010000100.1:0-3683 GCA_964228775.1 Pyrinomonadaceae bacterium
GAGTCCACAGGTTCTCGCCGCGACGAGGTCTGCTGCCATGCAGCTCAGAGACTTCAAGTCCATCGGCAGAGCTCTCAGTGCGCTTGAGAAGAAGAAATGACGGATCTGTCTAAAAATCACTCGGCGATTAAGAGTGGATCACCTGCATTTAAGGAGCTTCATCGGTTTCTTCTCGCGGTGAGTGGCGGCGAGTCTCTTAAATTCCTGAACGGTCTCGTTACAAACGATGTCACATTGCTCGGTGAAGGTGAGGGGATGCGAGCGGTATTCCCAAATGCGCAGGGAAGGATTCTCGCTCCTGTCGAGCTCTTCCGAGTCGGCGATACTGTCCATGTTGCTGGTCCAGAAACTTTGCGCGATGTCGTCTTCAAGAATCTCTCACGATTCGTTCCGGCTGGTGAGTTTTTTGTTGAGGACCTTTCCGATTCATTTAGATACTTCGAGCTGTGGAATTTTGACGGAAATAACTATGCGTTCGGGGGAGGAATACGGGGCGGAGTGGGCTCGGGTTGTTTCGTTCAAGCGGCGAATGTCGACGCTCTTCGATCGGCGCTGAGCGACAAAGGCGCATTCGAGGTGGATGCGGACCTTTATGAGACGCTGAGACTTGAAGCGCGGGTTCCTCTATGGGGCTGTGACATGGATGAGAACACAGTTGTTCCAGAAATCGGTCCCGACGGAATTATCAGCTACAACAAGGGTTGCTATATCGGACAGGAAGTCATCGCTCGCATCCATTTTCGCGGGCACGTAGCGAAGGAGCTTCGCTTAGTCGTATGTGAGGACGACAACAAGCAGGCCGATATCCGGGGCGAGTTGACATCACTTGATGGCAAGCCAGCAGGCCGGGTCACCTCGTCAGCCTTTTCGCCGAACGCAAACCAGGTTGTTGGACTTGGAATGGTCAGATACGAATTTCTTAATACAGGTACACCACTCCTCTTGGGAGACATACGTGTCACAGTGGCTTAGGCTTCCGCGAGACGATAAATGCGATGAACATAACCGAAATGAACCACAGGGACCTCGAAGGCGATAGGGAGAATACAAAACTCGCCTTCACAATCATCCAGTCGCTGCTTAGAAGCAACGAGACGCTCAGCGACCTGCTTGCCGCTATGGCTCATGCACTTGACGAAGACACAGTCAAAGCACTGACCACGACCGGTGAATGGGAGCGCTATATGGATGCGCGGCGGGAATTGGAAACGACGAAGACACAGATTGAGAAATTCACTGAGACTCTAAAGGGCCTTTCAAAAGATTGATGCTCGATCTCGCCATCATCGGAGGAGGGCCTGCCGGAATATCCGCGGCACTCGAGGCTCAACGGTCTGGCCTCGATTATTTAGTGCTCGAAAAGGGACTGATCGCCAACACTATCTACCAATATCCAATCGGCCTGACCGTCTTCTCGACACCTGATGAGCTGGAATTCGAGAAGGCTGCGTTGAAGCCAGTTGCCTCCAAGCCGACACGTGAAGAGCTGCTCTCCTACTACGTCCGAACGGTTCGCGAGGGCGGCCTCAATTTCAGAACCGAATGTAATGTCTCCGGTGTCCGCTCATTGAATGGAGGGGGCTTCGAATTGACTGTCGGTGCGGACCTCATGCAGGCGAGGAACATCATCTTTGCAATCGGCGCGATGGAGTCTCCGCGTCGGCTCGGCGTGCCTGGCGAGGACCTACCAAAGGTGCAACATCTTTTTCGTGAGACCTATCCGTTCGTTGGCAAGAATGTAATGGTCATCGGCGGCGGGAATTCTGCAGGGGAAGCAGCGCTTTTCCTTGCCCAAGAGGGTGCGAACACGACTCTGGCGATATTCAGAGCGGACTGGGAGAACGAGGACCCTAAACAGGGCTGCATCAAATATTGGGTCAAGCGCCCGCTCGAAGACGAACTTTCACGCGAATGCCTAACCGTCTTCTTTTTGAAGAACGTTCTCGAAATCTCTGGGGATTCGATTCTGCTCGAAAGCGAGGATGGGGAAAATGTCAGATTTGATAATGACGCGGTCTTTGTATTGATAGGGTCGGACGCCGACCTCTCGGTTTTGGAATCTCTTGGTGTTGGTTTTGAAGAATCGAAATATGGCAAGGTGCCAGCCTACGACGAAAATACTTTCGAGACCGAGGTGAAGGGAATTTTCGTTGCAGGTCACTTCACGAAATCGAGACATATCGCGGGCGCTATCAGCGCACCGCGTTCAATCATTCCGATAATTGCCGCGAGGTGTGGTAAGTGAAAGCACTCTCTTTGATTTTCATTGTCACCGCATCGTTCCTACTTGGCCTCGGATTCTTGGTTTGGATGGTCAGGAAATATTATTGGGGTCCGACGGGCCTGCCTCCCAAGGAGAGATACAAGGTGCAAGAGGGAGAGCAAGAGACGGATAGACATTAGAAAGCAGAAATTAGAAAAGCCGCGACATACTCGCGGCTTTCTTTTTGCAATCTGCTAGAGGTCGGGACCGAAAGGCGCTAAACCACAATTTAAGTTCTACAAGATAGTCGCGAAGGAATTAAACATCGAGACTCGACCGCTCGCGTCGCGCGACTCCGGTGGCGTGGGCCGCTTCCTCAACCCTGCGCGCAACCGCTTCACCGACCCGACGATCGAATACCGAAGGAATGACGTAATCAGGATTTAGTTCATCGGGTGCGATGATTTCCGCTATCGCCTTCGCAGCTGCGAGCTTCATCTCCTCGTTGATCTGCCTTGCACGGCAATTGAGGGCGCCGCGGAAAATGCCAGGGAAGCAGAGCACATTGTTTATCTGATTCGGATAGTCACTTCTTCCCGTCGCCATCACTGCAACATGTCCGCTCGCCTCTTCTGGCATGATCTCCGGTATCGGATTGGCCATCGCAAAAACGATCGGGTCCTTCGCCATTGTCTTGAGGTGTTCGACGGTCAGCACTCCGGGCACACTGAGACCGAAAAACACATCGGCCCCTCGGATCGCGTCATGTACCGAGCCCTGAAGTTTTTCTGGGTTGGTGTTTCTCGCATACCAGTCCTTGACCCAGTTCATGTTCTCGGTTCTGCCGGAATAGATGGCGCCGGTCGTATCGCAACCGACGATGTTCTTGACTCCCGCGGCCATCACAATCTTGCTGCAGGCGACTCCCGCAGCACCGATACCATTGACGACCACCTTGATCTCATCCATTCGCTTTCCGACGATCTTTAGGGAATTCAACAAAGCCGCCAGAACGACGACGGCGGTACCGTGCTGGTCGTCATGGAAGACGGGAATGTCGAGCTCTTCCTTCAATCTGTCCTCGATTTCAAAGCATCGCGGCGCCGAAATGTCTTCGAGATTGATGCCACCGAATGCGACCGCGATGTTTTTCACGGTTCGGACAATCTCATCGGGATCCTTAGTGTCTAGACAGATAGGGAAGGCATCGACGCCTCCGAATTCTTTGAAGAGCTGAGCCTTGCCCTCCATCACGGGCATCGCCGCAGCGGGACCGATATCGCCGAGACCGAGGACGGCAGTTCCATCGGACACTACCGCCACACAATTTTTCTTTATTGTCAGGTTGTATACCTTCTCAGGGTCTTCATGAATCGCCTCGCAGACGCGCGCGACTCCAGGCGTGTAAGCCATTGAGAGATCGGACCGCGTTTTGAGTGGAATCTTCGAGACCGTTTCTATCTTCTCTAACGCCGCTTCG
>CAXRBW010000101.1:0-3275 GCA_964228775.1 Pyrinomonadaceae bacterium
GTACATGGTGATGGCGAGTTATTACGAAACCGCTTACAACAAACGGGCATCGGAAGCGAAACTCAAGACCGGACTCACCCAGGCTCAGATGGATGCCGAGTTCAAAGTCCTCGATTCCCTACTCGTACTGATGGTCGATGCCTATGCGCGAACCGTGAAGGTCGCCGAAGCTGAGAACAATCCGGACCTTTCCACCTTCAGACACACTTACACGACGCTCTATAAGTTCTGGAAGAAATCCGATGCCGGGTCCGACGCATTCCTCGCAAATGCGCTTTCGACCCCGATGCCGACGATCGAATAGCCGATGGAGGCAAAACGGCACTCCGAATTCAATGTCACTTCGAGCGTCACGGATGATGTCTGGCACCCGTCATCCGGTGCCGAGGCATATGAATGGTGGTATTTCGATGCGATGAGTGACGACGGTCGTGATTCCGTCGTTGTAATTTTCCTCGACAACTTCATCTTCTCTCCTCGCTACAACGCACATAGCGCCTCATCCGCTAGCCGGCCAAAACGATTCCCCGCATTAGCCCTCTTCTATTACCGTGACGGACGCCCGCTGTTCCGAGCCATCAACGAGTTGGCAGAAAAAGACTTCGAGGCCTCGACCTCGACGCCACAATGCCGCATCGGGCCGAATGCCTTTGAACTCACACGTGAAGGCGGAGAGCTTCGCTACCGTCTTTCGCTGAGGGGTTTGATGAGTGGCGGGAGCACGGTCAACGCCGATCTCGAATGGGCGGCCAGAGAACGCACCGAGTTTCGGCCAAGTTCGATCCCAACAATCATCGGACATAATTGGAATCTTGTGATGCCCCGCGCGAGAGTCACAGGCACCTTCGAGTTTTCCGACCGAGAAGGGTTTGTGTTTCAGGGTGATGGTTATCACGACCATAACCATGATCGCCGATGGATGCCTTCAGTCATCAAGGAATGGCAGTGGGGCCGCGCACATTTCAAAGACTCAACGGCGGTCGTCTACGACTATCTGACAGCCGAGGGACGCAGAGTTTCGAAGATAATCCGCGCAACCGATGATGCGCTGACGGTCGAGGACGCGGTACTCGAATCAGAATCGCGCAGGTTCGACATCTTCGGCCTAAGACATCCCGTGAGGGCCGAATATAGAACGGAATCGGGCATCATCGTCTCACTACGGAGTCTGACTGTCGCCGATTCTAGTTTCTTCTATGTAAGACGGGTTGTCGAGATGGAACTCAGTATCACGGGCAAAGAATGTGAAACTGCTCGGGGCCTTTCAGAATTTTTGGTACCAAGTCCACTGAGATGGCGATGGCTCGACAGACTCGTCGACATGCGCATCGGCAGGCACGGCAAAGGTGCGAAGCTGAAATGAACCGCCAACTCTGACTATCTCGCGACCAACTGCCTCAGAACGAATGGAAGAATGCCGCCGGCCTTGTAGTACTCGACCTCGATTGGGGTATCGATGCGAAGTGTGAGCGTCACCTCCTTCGACGAGCCATCCGCCCTCGTTATCCGCAACGTCACATCCTGACGGGGCCGCACATCTCCTGAAAGACCGATGATGTCGAAGGTCTCACTTCCATCAATCCCATGAGATCCCGCACTCTCGCCTTCCTTGAATTGCAGCGGCAGAACTCCCATTCCGACGAGATTCGATCTGTGGATTCTCTCGAATGATTGGGTGATGACGGCGGACACTCCCTGAAGCCTCGTGCCCTTTGCGGCCCAGTCGCGCGAGCTTCCGGTTCCGTATTCCTGACCACCGAAGATGATCACCGGTGTTCCATCTGCTTTGTACTTCATCGCGGCGTCGTAGATCGATACCTCTTCGCCCGAGGAGAGTTTTGTGTACCCGCCTTCTTTCGGAGCGACCATCGTGTTCTTGATGCGCACATTAGCAAAGGTGCCGCGGACCATCACGCGATCATTTCCACGACGTGAGCCATATGAATTGAAATCTTCGGGCTTCACTCCGTTCTCCTGCAGATAGAGACCTGCCGGAGAATTCGCCTTGATTGCACCTGCGGGTGAGATATGGTCGGTCGTGACTGAGTCACCGAAGATTGCGAGCGCACGCGCACCATGGATATCACTGAAGGTGCCACCCGTCATCGAGAAGTCCTCAAAGAAAGGCGGCTCCTGGATGTAGGTCGATGCCGGATCCCATTCGTAGACCTGTCCCACCGTCGATGGAATCTGATTCCACATCGGATTCTGTTCGGCAAACTCGGTGTAGAGCTTGCGGTACATCTCGGGTTCGAACGCGGCCTGCAGGACCTCCTTGACCTCGTCAAGGCTCGCCCAAATATCTTTCAAGAAAACATCGTTTCCATCCCGATCTTTGCCGATTGGTTCATTATTGACGTCCTTGAGCACGGTACCCGCGAGCGCATATGCGACGACGAGAGGGGGAGAGGCGAGGAAATTCGCCTTGATGTTCTGGTGAACGCGGGCCTCAAAGTTTCTGTTTCCTGATAGAACCGAAGCCGCGATGACATCGTTACCGACGACGGCTTCTTCGACCCCGCCATCAAGCGGCCCCGAGTTCCCGATGCATGTCGTGCAGCCGTACCCGACCAAGTTGAAGCCGACGGCATTGAGATGTTTTTGAAGACCGGTCTTCTCGAGATACTCGGTGACGACGCGTGAGCCTGGACCGAGCGAGGTCTTAACGTAGGCGGGCACTTTCATTCCCTTCTCGGCGGCTTTTTTCGCGACGATACCTGCTGCGAGCATCACCGACGGATTGGATGTGTTGGTGCACGAGGTGATAGCGGCAATGAGGACATCGCCGTGTCCGATTTCGGTCGCGACACCCTTCTTGCCCTCGCCCGTCATGGTCACTGGGAAACGCTTTGAAAGTTCATCCGCAGATTTTCCGTAACCATCTGGTGCGGCGGTCTTGAAGAGTTCCGCAAACCTGCTATGAAGCTCGTTGAGTTCGATGCGGTCCTGCGGACGCTTGGGTCCTGCGACCGCGGGCGTGATTGAACCGAGATCGAGATCGAGCACGGTCGAATAATCCACATCTCCCTTCTTCGGGATACCGAACATTCCCTGTGCGGTGTAGTAATTTCTGATTGTGGAAATTTGCTGCTCGCTTCTGCCTGTTGCGCGGAAATAATCGAGGGTCTTCTCATCCGTGCCGAAGAATCCCATCGTCGCGCCGTATTCAGGGGCCATATTGGCAATGGTCGATCTGTCGGTGGCATTGAGCGACGCGGCGCCCTCGCCGAAGAACTCGACGAATTTACCGACGACCTTCGCCTTGCGGAGCATCT
>CAXRBW010000102.1:0-10138 GCA_964228775.1 Pyrinomonadaceae bacterium
ATGGATTTTTTCTCGATGAAGACAGATGGCGCGAGCAACTCGAAAAGGTTAAAGAAGAGCAAGCGGAACTCGCAGCTGAGCTTCAGCAGATGCTGTCGGCAGGGGTTGCTCAGGCTTCGCTCTTCGGAGTTGCCGAGATCAACCTCGATTCACAGAGTCAGGTCAGTGATGCATTACGGAACCTCGGTGTCCCAATCAATGACTCGACGAGGCAATCTGAACTCGAACCGCTCGCAGCGGATTACCCCGTGGTCGCCAAATTGATTGAATATAGGACCGCCGCGAAGGCCCTTTCGAGCTTCGGCGAGAACATTTTGGGGTTTGTCAGACCGACTGGCAGGATTCATTCCGATTTCAGACAGATCGGTGCGCCGACCGGGAGATTTTCGAGCTCTAATCCGAACGTTCAGCAGATACCGCATCAAGATCCATACCGAAGATGCTTTCGTGCACCCAGCGGACGCAAACTTGTGATTGCGGACTATTCACAGATAGAACTCCGAATCCTGGCGGACTTTTCAGAAGATAAAAATTTTATCCGCGCCTTTGAGTCGGGAGCAGATTTCCATGCGATGACTGCGTCCGAGGTATTCAACGTGAAAATCGATGAGGTTACTCCCGAACAAAGGAGCTTCGCCAAGCGTCTGAACTTCGGTGTCGTTTACGGCATTGGAGCGTCACGTTTTGCGGCGATGACCGGGCTTTCACAGAAACAGGCCGAGGACACTCTGCGAAGGTACTTCGCAACTTACAGTGGGCTTGATGCTTGGTTACGCAATGCAGCAAGAAAGGCGGTTACTGAAAGATCAGGTCGGACAGGTTCTGGACGGATGATCAAATTCAGATTTGAGGAAAATGACCGGGAGGCGGTCGCAAAGATTCAGCGCAACGCCAAAAACTTCCCGATTCAAGGCACCTCTGCGGATATTCTTAAACGGGCCCTTCACCTTCTCCACGAGGGCATACGCGGCACATCTGCCCGCTTGGTCAACATTGTGCATGACGAAATCATCATTGAATGTGAAGAGAAGGAAACTGAACATGTTGCGCGCGTGCTCGAGGAGTCGATGCTCGGTGCAGGACGGGAATTCCTTTCCAAGGTACCCGTGAAGGCCGACGTCACCATCGCGGATGAGTGGGCCAAATAGCCTGAACATCTAGGACACCATTGCCCTTGGGAAATAAGAAAAGACCGCGCCTCGAGCGCGGTCTTTCCATTTCTAGCTAACGCCGATTTAAGCGGAGGTCGATTCGGCGGAGACATAGAGAATCCTAGTGCAGGATTCACATGTGATTATCTCGTCGCCCTTTCGGACTTCAACCTGAATCTGTGGTCGGAGGGTCATGAAACAGGCGCTGCATGAGCCGCCGCGCACCTCAGCGACCGCAATCCCATCGCGGCTCCTTTGAACGAGTCTGTTGTAAACCGAGGCCAACTGCGCAGGTAACGTTGCAAAAACTTTTCCACGTTCGGAAAGCGCACCCTCTAGTTTTGATTTCGATTCAGCAACTTCAGCGTCAAAGGCCGACAACGCCTCTCCCCTCTTCTGCTCGAATGAACTTATCTCTTCCGCGCGGTCCTCAATCTCTTTTTCGACGGCTTCAATCTTCTCGACGGTTTCGACAATCGATGTCTCAGCGGCGCCGATCTGCTTTTGACAGGCATCGACCTCTTTCATCGCCGTCTCATACTCACGCTGATTCATCGATTGCTTCAGATTTCTCTCGGCCCGTTCCTGAAGGGTCTTCGATTCGCTCATCTGCTTTTCGAAAGATGCCTTCTCGGATTTCAGGGTCTCTAACCTGTTCTGGACCTCTCTAATAGAAGAAGCGCGCTGCTCGAACTCTTGTTCAATTTCAGCGCGCCTTTGTTCTGCGGTATTGATAGTGGTCTGCATGTCTCTGATGGCAGTGTCAGATATTTGCAGCTCGATGAGCTTTCCCAATTCAGCTTTCACGTCGGTACTCCTCAGGTCGTTGAAACGGACCAATTAATGGCGAATTTATTGATGTTTTACTGATTATATTACGCTCAGCCCAATTCCCCAACTTTTCACCGGCCCAATTGTTAACTCTGATTTAACAAGTCCGTAATATTTAGTTAATTCGCCTTCGTGACTCTAGAGGTTCTTTAACTGAAATCAACTATTTCCAAGGAGTCCTCAAATGCGTGTTAATTCCGGCTGCAAGCAATTCGTGCTTCTTTCACTGTTCTTTTCATTAGTAATCTACTTCGGCAATCTGCCCGCGATCGCCCAATCCGAATCAGGAAGCTCTTCGGTGGAAGGCACGGTCAAAGACGGTATCGGCGCAGTTATCCCTGGATCCACCATCAAAATCAAGAGCGCCGATACTGGACTTGAGCGGACAGTTGTCACTAATTCGAACGGTCTTTTCAACGCACCCCTACTTCCAGTTGGTAATTACACTATTTCAGCAACTGCAAAAGGTTTTGCAGTTTCAAGAGCGTTAGTTGTTCTAACAGTCGGAGAAACCACGCGAGTCAGTCTCACGCTCCAGCCAGAGGGTACCGTTGTCGAGGTTGTAGTTGGTGGTGATGAGGAAATTATCGATGCTGAGTCTTCCGCAACTGGCACCTCGATTACTCAGAAATCAATTGAGAATCTTCCGATTCGCGGCAGAAATTTCCCCGAGTTCGTTCAGCTAACACCAGGTGTCGTTCAGGAGGGTGACCGAAAAGGATTGGTCATCGCAGGACAGCGGTCGATAAATTCGAACGTATCCATCGATGGGGCAGACTTCAACGACGCGTTACAGGGCAATCAAAGGGGTGGAAATGATGCCGTGTTTTTCTTTCCACAGACCGCAATTAAAGAATTTCAGGTGGTGCGCACAGGCGCTTCTGCTGAAGTTGGTCGGACCGGGGGTGGCTTTGTAAACGCCGTCACCAAATCGGGGACGAACAAATTAAGCGGTGAGGGTTTCTTTCAGAACCGGAATGATCGCCTTACATCTCCTGATGCATTTGGGCGCGACGGTGCGAACAATCAGAATCTTTTCGGCGGTTCAATCGGTGGACCAATTAAGAAGGATAAATCATTCTTTTTCATCGGAGCTGAGCAGAATTATTTTGAGATACCTTTCTTCGTCGATTTCCTTCCGACGGCTACAGCACTTCCCTCGCAGCTGGCCGCTCTCGAAGGAGAACAGATCGCAACCAACGATCCGACCGCTCTCTTCGGACGACTCGATTTCAATTTAAGCGAAAAGAACACTCTTAACTTTCAAGGCAATTATTCACGCCTTACGTCGGAAAATTTTGTTGCCATCGATGAAGGAACTATTGTTACAGACATCGCAGCGACCCAGAATGTTGTACGTAAGGGGTCGAGCTTTGGAATCAAGGGCTCTCTGTTAACGGTCTTCTCTCCAACCCTCATCAATGAGTTTCGGGCTCAGATTGCAACCGACGATAGACGGGAGGACTCAAATATTTTGGGACCTGATATCCGCATCACCGGAGTGGGAAGAATCGGCGGATCGAACAGCAGGCCGAGAATCTTCAACACAACTCGGTACCAAGTGTCGGACAACATGTCTCTCTCGACAGGCAACCATCGACTGAAGTTCGGAGTTGACATGAATATCAACAGGTGGGAAGCACAACGTGTCACAAATGGAACAGGCACTTGGAGATTCGCAAGTCTTGCAAGTTATACCAATCTGATTCCATCAAGATTTGATCAAGCACTACCGCTCGTCCCGAGTAAACTGCTAGCAAGCTCAGACCAAAAAGAATACGCCCTTTATGTACAAGACACGATTGCCTTGGGCAATCGACTCAAATTAAATCTCGGGTTGAGGTGGGAAGGCTTGGACAACCCAACTCCACCAAATCCAAATCCTGCTCTGGCACTTACTGCGATGATTCCGGACGATATGAAGCAGTGGCAGCCTAGGGTGGGCATTTCTTGGGATGTAAGAGGGGATGGACGTTCTGTCGTCAGGGCCTCTTCCGGGATTTTTACATCAAGAACTCCAGCAATTCTTTTCTATCGCGTCTTCGTCAATAACGACATCATCACCAAAGACATCAGGGTTGATGAACTCTCTGGACTCTGCCTTACGGCAACCGACCCAACACTGATTCCAACTAACTGCAGATTCAGAGGCACTGGGGCATTAATTGGATTCCCGAATGTCTTCATCGGACAGCCGAGCGCCGCCGTCCTTGCTTTTGCAACAAGATCGGGCGTGGGACTAACTCGAGCTTTCGGTTTTGATCCAAATTTCCGCAACCCAAGGACCTACCAAGGATCTTTCACCTACGAGCAGAAACTCGGTGAGGACTATGTGCTATCGATTGGTTACGTCCGCTCATCAGCATGGAATCTACAGCGACGGCTTGACAGGAATCTTCCGGCACCAGTCATCGGCACTAACGGACTCCCAATTTTTCCAATTAACTCTTCAGGTGGCACCAACCGACCGAATCCGACAATCGGCATTTACTCGATAAACGAGTCGTCTGCGCATTCAACTTACGACGCATTCGTCGGGTCGCTCCGTCGACGCTTCGCAAAACGGTTCCAAATTGAAATGAATTACACCTACGCAAAAAATCGTGATGACGATTCGAATGAACGTAATTTCGCGAAGGAAGGGGCGCTTAATCCGTTTGATCTCTCGATTGAACGTGGGCCTTCCAAGCAGGATATCCGTCACAATTTAAATCTAAGTGGGATTATCGATTTGGGCAGAGGCTTCTCATTGAGTTCGATTATTGTTACAAGATCAGGGTTTCCATTCCAAGCGAGAATAATCGATGGTGAGGATTACCAGCGAGACGGTAACGATGCTAATGATCGTCCGGTCGTAAATGGTTATGTACTCGGAAGGAACACGGGGCGACAACCTTATTTCTTCAACATGGATCTGCGTCTGCTGAAGACCTTTAAGTTCACGGATAGTCGCAGCTTCGCCCTTTCGGCGGAGGTCTTCAACGTGACTAGAAATTCTAACCGTGGCTTTGGACCAGATTCCTTCTCGAACTACTGCACCACTAACTCAGCTCTGTTCGACACATCGAATAAACTCAACATCACCTGTCCATCAGGCACTCAGCCCTCGTTGATGGCGGCAGGGGCGTACACTGCTCCATCGACTGCAAGGTTCGGTGGGCCCCGGCAACTACAGCTTGGGTTGAGATTTAACTTCTAACACGCGAGGGCGACCTTCGGGTCGCCCTCAAACTTTTACAGGCTCAATTCGAACGACTCGAAAAATAGAGAAACTAGACAGACCTAACCGTCCCACTAAATCACAATATTTTACCGATTGGCTTTGTTTTCATTGTGATATCATCGCGAGCAAAGTGGGCATCATGAGGTTTATCGTTTTTCTACTTGTAGCGCTCTCCGTATGTATTTGGTCATCTAACTCACGCGTTGCCCTTTCCGCACAGAAATCCACAAAACCGCAGGTAACTTCTCCGACTCCGCGTCCAAAAAGTAAAGTGGCGCCATCTCCGTCTCCTACGCCTCGAGATCCGGTAAAAGAACTTGCGGCGACGGTCGTCATCAGTGAGCCTCAACTGAGAGCCGATGCACTGCGAGCCTTCATCAAAGACTTCCCCACCGCAGCGGAAGTCACTCGTGCAAAGGAGCTACTAGTCAGTGCCATCGGGGAGCTGGCTGATACGAAGCTCGGATCGGGTGAACCTGAGGTGGCGGTCGAACTGTTCAAAACGGCGGTGAAGGACGTGCCGAAGCCTTCGTCGGAAGATTTGTATTCGAAAGTTCTTCTTAAATTCCCACTTAATCTTTTTGCGAAGAATCAAAGAGCGGCCGCTTTTGATATTGCGGCACTCATTGAAGAAAACGCTGGCCAAGACGCGAAGAAGTTAATCGGACTTGCGACGTTTTTTCTTCAGATTGAATACGGAACTGAGGCGATAAGACTTGCGGAAAAAGCGAAGGTGAGTGCGCCTGAGCTGTCTTTGGTCCATCAGACACTTGGCATCGCAACAAGACTCAATTTCATGCCCGAGAAGTCAATCGAAGCTTACAGAAAAGCGATTGAATTGGATCCACAATCGAATACTTCGCGTCGAAGCCTCGCTGATCTACTTCGGGCAAGCGGAAATGCAGATGAGGCGGAGAGAATCAGCCGTGATCTCCTTGATAAAACGCCTGACGAACGCTCCGCACGCTCCATACTGGTCCTCTCACTTTTCGATCTGGGAAAGACCAAAGAGGCGGAAAGTGAGTTGCAGAAGGCGCTCGAATCAAATCCTGATGATGCACGGCTTTTGACCAGTGTGTCCCTTTGGTATTCAAAAAAGGGGGACTCCGTGACGGCTCTCGATTATGCGCGAAAGGGACAACGTGCCAATCCTGCATTCATCTGGGCCTATATCGCCGAGGCTCGGGCGTTGATACAGCAAAAGAAACCTCTCGAGGCAGAAAAATCACTGCTACTCGGGAAAAGGAATGGAACATTTGCAACGCTCGAGTATGAGATTGCAAAAGCACGTTTCGAGGCGGGACTGTTTCGCGAAGCAGCAGAGACTTTGGCGCAAACTTTCCAGTTGAAGGAAGGGGTTTTCTCTACATATCTGGGCAATCGTATTCTTGCGGACGGAAAGACAATCGCAGAACTCATCAAACTAGAGGCTCAGGTTCTCGCGTTCGAACCTGCCTTTGAGATTGAGTCGACGACTTCGGCTTCAATTGAGGGTCTGCTCGGCATGCTCGCCGCATTTGATATCGATGGTAAATCCGACGAAAAGTCAGCACTCCTTTCCGTTGAGCGATTTGTCGGTGGACCTGACAATATGCGAACCCACCGCCAATTGTTTGCGGCATCGAGACTGCTCTTCAACAAGCTTGGAGTGAAAAGGGCCATTGAATTGAGTCGTGAAGCAGTGTCAGGGATTGATTCATCGCTTGAGGTTGCGGCCCCATCGGCAGCTGTGATGGCAGACGAGATCTACGACAGTCGCATCGACGCGCTTGCGCAGGGATCGGTCATTGTCGTGCCCGACATCCCGCGCGCGACCCTTCTTTCGATAATGCGTGGGCGCCTTGAGGAACTCGCCGGCTGGGGTCTGATGATGACAGGCGAGACATCGAAGGCGGTCACAAGATTCAGACGAGGCCTAACGGTCCTTCCCGAGAAGAGTGTCTGGTGGAGGTCAACGCTCTGGCGCCTTGGCGAAGCTCTTGAAGCGGAGGGCAACAAAGAGGAAGCGCTCGCGTCCTATATCAAAGCCTTCAGTACAGAGATTGCGGACAACGACAGATATCTCTACATCGAAAATCTCTACATCAACATCAAGGGACAGTCCGACGGACTCGAGTCCTTGATTGGCAAGCGGCCCGAAGGGCTACCTCCGATACGCGTGAAAGAAAAGCCTTCCCTGACAGGTGTCGGTTTGGCCGAAGATGTTTTCACTGAGAAGACTGATGCTGTTGCAAATATCCCTTGCGCATCAGAAAAGTTTCCAACGTATTTCGAGATTCCTGCGGGGGGCATGTACTCGGGCTTTTTCGATATTCCGAGCAATATCGAGATCGGGACTGTTTCCTTGAGACCTTCTCGTGAAACCGAGATCGAAGCTTCCGTAGAGCCTTCTTCGTCAGTCCGCGGTCGGGTGTGGTTTTCACTCCGTTCCATCGCAAGGGTAGCCTCTGAAATGAAAATAGTTCTCAGCCTGCCGTGTGGAAAAAAGGAGAGTGTCGTCAAAATAGTCCTCAACTGACTGACAAATCTTCCGAATACCTCCCTTCTTTGGTAACTTGTCTTTATGTCAGAGAACGAATTCCGATGTGGACGCGTTGCGCTTGTGGGTCGCCCCAACGCAGGTAAATCGACGCTGCTGAATCGACTTGTAGGAGAGAAGATCGCTGCGGTTTCCAACAAGCCGCAGACGACACGGCATCGCATTCAGGGAATCGTCAACAGACCTGCAGGTCAGGTCGTCTTCATCGACACTCCTGGCGTCCACAAACCAGGCTATCTTTTGAACAAGAGGATGATGCAGTCGGTTCACGATGCCCTTATGTCGGTCGATCTCGTCGTTCTAATGAGAGACGCGTCCGTGTCCTCGGGCAGTGGCGACCGTTTCGTGCTCGATATGGTGAAGGAGTCCGGACGTCCTGCAATCCTCGTCCTAAATAAAATAGACAAGATCAAAGATAAGAACAGACTGCTCCCGTTGATTGAGGAATATTCGAAGGAGATGGAATTCGCCGAGGTGATACCAATCTCAGCGATGAAGGGCTCCGAGGAAGAGCTGTTGCTCGGTAGCCTAATACGCCATCTGCCGATCGGTGATGCAGAATTCACCGAAGATGAAATGACTGACCAGTCCGTCAGGACCATCGCGGCCGAGATGGTCAGAGAAAAAATTCTCGCATCGACGGGTGAGGAGATTCCTTATGTCACAGCGGTGGTGACTGAGATGTTCGATGAAAGCGACCCCGCGATGCCAAAAATCTATTGCTCGATATACGTTGAAAGGGCCTCGCAGAAAAAGATCATCATCGGCAAAGGCGGTGCGCGGATTCGCGATGTAGGCATCAAGGCGAGAGAGGATATTGAGAAACTCATCGGCAAGCGAATCTATCTCCAGCTCTTCGTGAAAGTGGTCGAGGATTGGCGGAATCGGGAGCAGACGCTTGATGAAATAGGTGTTCGGGAGTAGGTGTGGAAAATGACCGAATGGCACGCGCTTGAAATAATTGTCCCCACCGAAGCTGCTGAAGCGATTGAATTCGCACTTAATGAACTTTCGGCTGAGGGAACCGAGATTAACAATCTTGGACCCAAACAACACGAGACGCTAAACGTTGTCGGCTATTTCAATGAGAGACCTCCTGACGATGAAGTCGCGACCCAGCTCGGAATAGCACTCGAAATTTATTCTCTCCCCGACGACACGGTGATCGAGACCTCCTGGAAGGAAGTGGAAAACCGTGACTGGCTTGCAGAATGGAAAAAGAATTGGAAGCCGACGGTGACAGGTTCTTTCATCGTCGCTCCCGCATGGCAAGAGGTCGTCACTGATGACAAGATTGTCATCCGCATCGAGCCATCAATGGCATTCGGTACCGGAACTCATGAAACGACGAGATTATGTCTGCGGGCAATTGAGGAAACTCTCGTGCCCGGTGAAACCTTTTTGGATGTCGGTACAGGTACAGGAATCCTCTCGATTGCCGCGGCAAAATTGCAAATCAGCGACCCGTTCCCAAAAATATTCGGCTGTGACACTGACATTGAGTCGGTCCGCATCGCAAAAGAGAACGTGGAGATCAATAACGTCAACGGAATTGAGTTGGTAGTGGGCTCGTTGGATTCCGAGATGGATGCATTTGATTTTGTCTGCGCCAATCTGACCGCTGATGTGATACTTCCGATGCTTCCGCTACTTGTCGCAAAGTCAAAAAGATTATTGTTGCTTTCAGGTATTCTCGTCGAACAAGAAGAATCGATACTCAAGGCGCTACGGAATCTGGGTTGCGAGGAAACATTGGTGCGGAAAGACGGCGAGTGGATCAGCGTGCTCGCAGTCAGAAGCCACGCTTGAATCAAAGAGACGCGTTGTTACTTTTTCTTCTTCACCGCTTGCGGGATATCGCCGTCGTCGACGATTCGAATCTTCGGCTCTTTAAGTTCAGCGTCCCGTCCGCGTCCAAACTTCAAGAACGGGGGAATCGGGGCAGTCGTCGTTCGAACAGTGGAGAGTCCCGCGCTACGCTTTAGGATTGTTCCGCCCTGGCCACCCGCCCAAAGAGCAGATCCACCGAAATAAACAACCGAATTGAGGATGTTACTTGTGATATTCGGCTGCGTCTCCCATGTTTGCCCCGCGTCTTCCGTGAGAATCACGGTGCCACGCTCGCCGACTGCCACAGCAGAATCTCTGGAATCACAATAGACTCCGAATAGATTGGCGGAGACCCGAACTTCGCTGTCCTTCCATGTCTCGCCAGCATCCCGACTAACGAGAAGCAGTCCGTCCGATCCAACGGCAACTCCGAATGAACGGTCAAAGAAAGAGAGTGCGTATAGATTTTCCTTTACGCTGATTGAAATCGGTCGCCATGTTGCGCCGCCGTCTGTCGTTCTTAAAAAGGTTCCGCCGTCTCCGACTATGAGACCGACTTCAGAA
>CAXRBW010000103.1:0-3972 GCA_964228775.1 Pyrinomonadaceae bacterium
ATGAGCTTTGGTCGCACCGCATGGTCGAGTTCTTTTCCAAGCACCAAGAATGGAGTCCTCACAAAGCAGAGCCGCACTAGAAGAATTCATCAGACAGCATGCCGAATGGCTAGTGGTCAGGGATGAAGACCCTGGCTTTTATCTGCGTGCTCGGGAAATCGAATTCCACTCTCGCGGAACTGAAACCCATCTTAGGTTCATGCATGATCTCGGCCTCGAGAATCGAGTGATGGAGAAATTCACTTTGAGTGAACTCGGAATCGAGGTCGAAGCTCTCGACCCTACCGATGGCACCCTCTCCGACATCTCACTTACCCCGAGGATTCCGCGGACCGCGTTATCCGAGAATATTGAGCAGTCTAAGCGACGCTCGGCCTATGCAATCGCCGATGCTTGGAGACGTTTGGTTCCAGGATCCAACACTGAACTTACAACCACCACCCCACTCAGAAAAATTGCCGAATTAGTCCTTGAGTCGAGGACGGGTGCCAGGACGATCGGCTTGGCTGATCTTGCGGGAGAGGTCAGCGCACGTACCATTTTGGCGACGGGACTTTTTAAATTATTGCGGGCGCAAGATTCAAGCTCCGCCATCCAGATGGGTCTGACATTTTTCTGTTGGAGGAAGCAGATTGGTCAATTGTTTGAGTTACTCGACACGGTTTCAATACGTACCCGTAAAAACATCGCCATCTACGAGATTCTTTCTATCGATGAATCAGGTGCGGAGATTGCTATCCATGAAACACATCGCCCACGACATACAATCGGCCTTCGGCCGACCACAGCACCTCGAACTGCATTCGCGAGTTCTGTGTTAGAGCTCGATCCGACATCAATCGATGTCGTTACCAAAGACAAGGGCGATGAAATCAGATATCACGGGCTTCCGTTCGCCCGTGTTTTCAATATTGCAGGAACCGAAAGTGTTTGGTTCGGCATCGGCCGGAGCCAACCACTAGATTCCCTAGAAGCGCTCGATGAATTCACTCGGCTACTCGAGGACCTTAAAGAGTACCGGTACCCATTGGCGGCGAATCGCAGACATGAATATTTCAGACTTGCCCAAGAGGCATGGCTTGAATCACTTTTGCGCCGCGACATCGGTGCGATCGATCCGACAATGATTGTCTCGCCTGTCTACAATCAGTTTCCGTTGGAACGGGGTCGAGCCGATCTTTTTGCCTTGAGGAATGACGGACGACTAGTAGTGCTCGAGGTCAAAACGTCGCGAGACAGAGAGGCAGTTCTGCAGATTGCAAAATATCTCGACCAGGTTGGCTTAGCGCTGCAGCAAGACCCATCGTCGTTTGAAAAGTATTTCGGCCACCGTTATGTGTCACCTGCACCTCCGATAGCCTATCTTGTTGGTCCGATGTCGGCCCAGCATCCGGATACAGAATTGCTGCGTACCGCATTGCACAAAAGGTACGAGATGTATGTCTATGAGTTAAATGAGAATTGGCGTGAAAGGGTTGTCGTGTCGCGCGTGCGCCTCTTGGGGAATGATTCAGTCCGCGAATGAAACATCGAGTTCGTTAAGGCCCATCGAATCGCGTCGGTCCATCGCATTGTGGATGTCCCTTGAAACCGGTCGGTAAAGAATATCTCTCTGCTGGGGGATAAAGCCGGCTTCTGAGATTTGATATCGGAGCTCGCGCTCGTTGGCTTCGTGGTTCGCCCCCGCAGCTGAGACGACATTCTCCTCAATCATTATGGAGCCCATGTCGTCGGCACCGAACCTCAGCGCGGTCTGTCCGAGACGCAGCCCCTGAGTCAGCCAAGAGGATTGAATGTGGTCGATGTTGTCCAAGAAGATGCGGGAGACTGCTAGCATCTTCAAATAATCGATACCTGTCGGCTCCTCAGTGATCTTTCGTCCGAGCGCAGTGTTTTCGCGCTGAAAAGTCCATGGAATGAATGCGGTGAAGCCACCGGTCTCGTCCTGGACATCCCTGATGCGCTGAAGATGTCTGACACGATGTTCCACTCGGTCGCCGATTCCGAACATCATGGTCGCAGTCGTCCTCAGTCCGACCCGATGAGCCGCTTTCATCACATCAAGCCATTCCTGTGTCGAGCATTTGGTCGATACGCGCTTGCGAACCTCGTCATCCAGAATCTCACCACCACCACCCGGCATCGAGTTAAGACCCGCTTCTTTAAGTCTTCTCATAATGGTCTCGTAATCGAGACCTGAGATTAGATGGATGTTGTGTATCTCGGGCGGTGAAAAGCAATGGAGTTGAAAAGTCGGATATTTGGCATGCAGTCTCGACAGAAGACTTTCGTACCAGTCGATGTTGAAGTCTGGATGGAGGCCACCCTGCATGAGAACACCCGTCCCTCCGAGGGCGATGGTTTCTTCTATTCGCTTGCAAATCTCCTCAAATGAATGGACGTAAGTATCCGACTTGCCTGGCCTGCGGTAAAAAGCACAGAACGTGCAGACTACATTACAGATGTTGGTGTAGTTGATGTTCCTGTCGATTATGTAGGTGACTACGTTATTGGGATGGCGTCTCTGCCTGATCTCATCCGCGACTGCGCCAATCTTTGCGATGTCACCTGACTCAAGTAGCAACGTGGCCTCGTCGGAAGTAATCCGACTGCCTGAGAGAGCCTTGTCTAATATCTGCTGTATAGCCGCCATTTTCACTGTTTAGTTAATAGAAGATTCTACAAAAGCGAGAGAAAAAGAGGAAATTTGTCAGATGAAGGTGGGCTCGCGCATTGCATCGGTAATTCCGTGCTTCTGAGCCAAGGCAAAGTAGAGCTCCATTCCTGCAACCATCTCCTCGTCTGTCTGATACCGAATCGTCTGTGAGAGATACTGCTTAAAACTTTCGCGGTCCATCTGGATTCGATCTTCGTAGTTGGCGATGATGTCTTCGATGTGAGCGACACCTTCATCCCTTGCCGCCTTGAAGTCCACGGTCCGTACGAGCTCGGTATTTGATATATGAGTCATCCAAACGGCGAAGATGAAGCCAAGACCTGTACGCGAGTGCCATTCTGCTGCGAGATCGAATTTTCGATACCTGGTTTCATCGACTGTCAGAGCGGGATCGCCTATCAAGAGGGCACAGTCTGATTCTGCTAGCATCGCCTCAAGGTCGGGTCTCGCAACTCTGTAGTCCGGCGTCGTATCGAGAAATTCTTGAAAAATCAATCTCGTCAGAGTTGCAGAGGTCCTTGAAGAGGTGTCGAGTGCTACAGCGGAAACATCTGCGAGCTCACGCCCATCCGTCACAAGACATACACTCTCAACCCGCCCTGAGGCGCCGACACAGACATCCGGAATCATCGCGAGATCAGGAATTCGTTGGAACTCAATGACAGGCACCAGCGCGGCTGTCACTTGGCCTTGTGACATCAGTTCGGCGGACCTCGCAGGGGCGTTGTCCATGATTAACTCGTACATCCCTTTCTGTGCCCCATAGAGAAATGACCACACCAACGGTGCGGTATTCGAATAGCTTGAGGCCGAAAGTCGTATTTGAGTCATCTATTGCTAGCCTACAAAGAAGCTTTTATCATTGGCAAATTCCTATATGGACATTTACGACATAACCATCCCGATAAGTGAGAAGGTGACTGTGTACGAGGGTGATCCAAGCGTCCACTTCAACGTATGCGCATCTATGTCAAAGGGGGACGTTGCAAATGTGACTGCGTTGACACTTGGCGTTCACACTGCGACCCACGTCGATGCTCCCTGCCATTTCATCGAAGGAGCAGGTACTGTCGCAGATATCGAACTTGGTAAATTGATCGGAGACTGCAGGGTCGTCGAAGTTCCGCATCATGTAATTGATATCGAAATTGACGATTTGAAAGCGGCTATCGGAGCGGTTCGGGTGCTTCTTAAAACCAGGAATTCTGAATTCTGGAATGATCCTCATCACAGCTTTAGAAAAGACTTCACTTCTCTGACTCCGAGTGCCGCATCCTGGCTAGCGGACACGGGAG
>CAXRBW010000104.1:0-6380 GCA_964228775.1 Pyrinomonadaceae bacterium
CGTGTCCTTTGAGAGAGTCTAACAAATCCCGATTTGTCGGAAAACTTCTTTACTGGTGGTGCTGGTTGGTTGCCGCCGTCCTCCTTTTGCTAATCGGACTTCCCACGCTCCCACTCTTTTGGATACTAAGGAAGAAGCACTGGCTGTACCCGTTCGCACTTTTTGGCGCGCGGACATGGTTCAGGGCATGCGGCGCCCGAATGTCCGTCAGCGGAATGGACCGTCTCGATCCCAAGATGAGCTACGTCTTTGTCGCGAATCACCGTTCCTACCTCGACACAGTCGTGATTTTTGCCGGCACCGGCCGAAGACTCGGTCTAGTTGCCAAAAGAGAACTGTTGAAAGTGCCCATCATCGCGCAGGGTATGGGATTCGTGAATATCATCGCCATCGACAGAAGCAACCAAGAAAAAGCCCTCCAATCGATGGAGCATGCACGGACGCTTATGCAGAACGGAGGGTCTTTCGGAATTTTTGCAGAGGGCACAAGGGCGATGCCAGGAGAGCTTCTGCCGTTCAAAAAAGGAGCATTCCATCTAGCGATTCAGACCGGAGCAAGTGTGGTTCCGGTTGTAATCAAAGACACGGATTGGATGATGGGGAAAAAGCAGGGAGTCTGTTACCCCGGAACCGTGCGGGTAGTGATGCTCGCCCCGCTTCCAACCACCGGAATGACGGTCGATCAGGATTTGATCCCGTTGCTTAATGAGACCAGAAATAGGATTGCACAGGAATTACGCAACAGTCCCTAAAAACTACTTGTCATCGAGTATCTTCACATCTGAAGTCGCCTGCTTGTAGTTCGAGTAAACGACCTTCATCCTAATTCTCACCACAAATCCGCTCTCAAAGGCAAGCGTGTCATTTGCGCTTGAGTAGGCGGGAAACCAATATTTGCCATCGATATTCTCCCGCCAGGTCTCGACGATTGGAAACTTGTTCTGCTTGGTCTCGGGCACGGCCTTGCCTTTCGACTTAACTATCATCAGGTCGGTCTCGTCGACCCATATTCGCCCCGTGAACAAACGTTGTTTGGATTTCTTGGGATCGGGAATTGATTTCGGAGTTACATCGAACACGTAGAGGTCTAACTCGTCGATCTTTTCCATGCCGAGCAATTTGAAGTTATACAACGAAGTTGCATTCGGTTCGAGAGCAAAAGGATTGACTCCTCCAAGGTCCTCCAAATCTTCGGGCGTAACCTGAATCTCGGTCAGTGTCGAAATCGGAGAAAAAGTGACCTTCTCGAATCGCTTTCCATCAGACGAGAAAGTCATGAATGAATCTCGTCGATAAGTCCCGGTGATCTGCCCGCCCATCCCGACGGTCTGAACGGTCGCGCTACGGTTGAAAACATAATTTGTAAGTGCCTCGCGAAACGCTCCTTCATTTTTTGTGAATCCAGCGATGATTCGGTCAGTCTCAGCGGCACTGAGAGTTACCGACCTGTAGGCGGAGTCCTGAGCAGCGACGGAGACGCAGAGCACAGAAAGCAGTGAGACCGAGATTAGATATTTGATTCCATCCATATATGCCACCTTCGGCTTAGACGCGCAGACCTCAAGAAAAGATGTTAGCAAGGCGCAGGGTTTCCACTAAGCAATCCGCGGTTCTTGTGCTTTTGGACCATGTTGGACGAATATAAGGCACGTATGGACAACTGTTTCCACCTTGCCTTTCCCGTCAAAAGCCTCGACGAGTCTCGGAGATTCTACGGCGAGATACTCGGCTGCGAAGAGGGCCGAAGTTCCGATCAGTGGATCGATTTCAATCTCTTCGGCCATCAGATAGTAGCCCATCTTGCGCCGGAATCGACCAACATAGTGCATCGCAATGAAGTTGACGCCGACCATGTTCCAGTGCCTCACTTCGGCGTGGTGCTGCCGATGAATGTTTTCAACGAATTTGCGGAACGGCTCCGGTCAAAAGGCGTTGAATTCGTGATTGAGCCGAAGATTCGCTTTGAGGGACAAGTCGGTGAACAGTCGACAATGTTTTTTCTCGACCCTAGTGGCAACGCCCTCGAATTCAAGGCTTTCGCAGATTTCAATCAAGTATTCGCCAAATAGCTCCTCAAAATAGTTCGTTTCCAGAGTCAGAATCCGATGTCGACTTCAATTAAAAGTACCGCGGAGGTCGTGGTCATCGGGGCCGGGGTCGTCGGTTCATCCGTTGCATACCACCTAGCCTTGCGCGGAGTGAGGGATATTCTTGTGATTGACCGCGCAAATGGCCCCGGTCTCGGATCGACGGGGCGGGCGACAGGGGGAGTGCGGGCTCAGTTCGGTACCGAGATAAACATCAAGATGTCGATGTATTCGCTTAAGTTTTTTGCGGAGAGCGAGTTCAAGTGTGATTACGACCCAAAGGGATATCTTTTCTTCACCAACCGAGCCGAGGAATTTACGCGGCTCAAAACCAACTTGGCATTGCAGAAATCACTCGGACTCGATGAGGTGGTGACGGTCACCCCAGATGAAATCGCAGAGCTTTGTCCGATCATCGAGACCTCAGACATTATCGGTGGAACTTTCTGTCCGACCGATGGATTCATAAATCCTTTGAAGGTCATGGGCGGATTCGCCTCAAGTGCTGAGGGTTTGGGTGTCAGATTCTCATTCGGTATCGACGCGCATGGTATCGAGGCTTCTGAGTCGGCGGTGAAGGCTGTAAACACCTCTCATGGAATCATCGAGACGCGGAATGTGATTCTTTGTGGCGGCGCATGGGCTGGACCACTCGCAGCCACCGCAGGAATCGACCTGCCAGTTAGTCCTCAGCGGCGACAGATTGCATGGGCACGGGCGGGAAGTGCTCTACCTGAAAATATGCCGATGGTGATTGATTCCGACACGGGCTTTCATTTTCGTCCCGCGAAAGATTTCATCAATCCAACCTACACTGCTGATGATCGCCATGTTCTTTTAGCATTTCCGGATTCCGAAGAGAAATCCTCTTTTGAAGATGAAGTAACCGAATCTTTTCTAGAAAAGGTGAAGACCAAGGCGGCGGAGAGATCCCAGATTCTTGGTGAGGCCGAGATCGTCCGCGAAAAATGCAGAGCCGGTCTCTATGAAAACACGCCCGACCATCACGCGATTCTCGGAGCGAGCGGAGTTGAAGGTCTCTTTCTTGCGAACGGCTTTTCGGGCCACGGTGTGATGCATTCGCCTGCGACGGGTCGTGCACTTGCGGAAATCGTTGTTGATGGCGCATCTACATTCATGGATGTCTCGTGTCTTTCAATCGACAGGTTCCGCTCTGAACGGTTGCTGGCTGAATCTTCTTTCATTTGAGGCTCTTCCGATTTACTCTGAAAGAACAAGCATGGCTGTTTCTGTAATCCATAATCCACTCTCACTCTCACATGAGACTCCCGAAGGACATCCTGAATGCCCAGAGCGTTACTCGGCCGTTATGGATGCCCTAAAGGCGGATGCTGAATTCTGGGCAGGAATAAAAGAGATCAAATCTGAAGCCGCTTCGAAAGGCGTGGTGCAGGCGGCCCACACAAAAGAGCATTTTCAGCGTGTCGCTCATGCATTCGAGAATGGACTCGACAGACTCGATGCAGATACGGTTATCTCGATGCAGTCTCTGGACGCAGCACTTTTTTCGGCTGGCGGCGCATGTCGGGCAGTCGACGAGGTTATTTCGGGAGAATCGGATACGGCCTTTGTCGTGACGAGGCCGCCAGGACATCATGCGACGGCTGAGAACGCCATGGGCTTCTGTCTTTTCAACAATGTCGCGGTTGCCGCACGTTATGCCCAGAACCGATACAAGGAAATCAAAAATGTCGCGATACTTGATTGGGATGTTCATCATGGAAACGGAACCCAAGGCATTTTCTTCGACGATCCCTCGGTATTTTTCTTTTCAATGCATCAATATCCCTGGTATCCCGGCAGTGGCAGCAGGGGAGAGGACGGATTCGGACGCGGCAAGGGCTACACGATGAACGTCCCTGTCAAAGCAAGCACGCCTGCAAGGGAGCAGGAATCGCAATTCAACGCGGCAATCGGTGACATCTCCGCGAAATTCAAACCCGATCTCATCATCATCTCGGCGGGCTTCGATGCACATTTGTCCGATCCCCTTGGACAGCTGATGCTGACGGATGAGAATTTCGCGGGTATGACGAAAACGGTCCTCGAATGGGCTGCGGAAGTTTGCGAGGGAAGAGTTATCTCCTGTCTTGAGGGTGGCTACAACCTAAATACGCTCGGCAATACTGTCAAGGAACACATCAAAGCACTTTCTGCGGAATCTGCCAACTAGTCTGTAAGGAGACGCTTGATGTCGTCGAGTTTTTCACGCGCGGCACTTTCACCTAACTCGATGAATTCGTCCAATTTCGAGAGTTGGTCAGGCCTAAGATGTGCGACGTCTGGGGCGATGACAAGATTCGCATGATGATGCTGCGCCTCTGACGAGGCTTTGAGTAAAGTCAGAGCAGATTGAAGTAGAACACCCGGCACCGTTGACGGTCTCTTGAAGTAAGAGCTACCGCAGGAAAGAACATCGACTGCGATTATCACCTCCGCCCCCATTCTTTTGAGGTTCGCCGTCGGCATCGGGGTCGATATGCCACCATCTACCAAGAGGCGGCCTTCGTGCTCAACTGGCGCGTAAATTCCAGGTATCGCACAGCTCGCACGAACTGCAGTTGCGATATCACCTGCATCTCGAAATTCGAACTCCTTTCCAGAATCCAAGTCGCAAGCGACTGCGCAGAATGGAACCGGCATCTCCTCAATTCGCTGCACAGGAAAATTCCTCTCGACAAACTTTTTGATAGGCATATTAGAGAGGACCGACCTGGTTGTGTATCCAAAACGCGAGACTTTTAACCATGACATCTGCCTGGCCATCTCGACGATCGCGTCTACTGTCATGCCCGCAGCGAAAGCCGCCCCAGCGAACGATCCTGCTGAGGTTCCAGCTATCATGTCGATGGGAATGCCGCTTTCCACGAGAACTTTGAGCACCCAGAGATGGGCGAAACCTCGAGCGGCACCGCCCGACAGTGCCAATCCAATCTTTTTAGGAGATCTCTTCAGCGCCTCACTCATCATTTCGTCCTCAACTTCTGTCTCGTCTGTGCAGATTATAGACATCGCACAAGCAAATCCGAAAAACGAATAAGTCTCTGCAAGTGTTGGGTTTACACGGCCCCCGAATTGAATTATTTTTAAGGGGTCTCTCGGCGGACCAGTCGGGTCCGACGAAAGTGAACCCCGAACAATTTGTATTAATTAGGCCGTTTCCTTTGCGAAAGGCCGACATAATTGACTACCAATGAACGACGGCTATGTCTTTCAGAAAGAACTTGGTACGAATCCTCCAAGCCTTCAAGGCTCTGGCAGGAAGACGGGCCTGCTGCTGCGGCTGATTCGTGCCTGCCAGCCGATATCCCGAACAGAGATTGCGAACAAACTTGGTGTCGACAAGAGCACGATAACGGATTACACGAAGCCGTTGATAAAACAGGGAATCCTGGCTGAGCAGTCGATCGAAGGTAAAGGACATGGTAGAAAACCTGCGGGACTTTCATTTCTGGATCGCGATGAATTCTTTATTGGAGTCAATCTAGGAGTTCGCACCTCGCAGGTCGGCATGGGCACTCTGACCGGATACTTTGAGGAAGAAATAGATTTTCTGACTCCATCTGACCCCGACACCGCAATCAAGATAGCCAAGGATGCGGTGTCTTCGATTTTACAGAAGAACAAGGGCAAGAAATGCCGTGTCATCGGAATTAGCGTCCCCGGACTTCCAAACCCCTCTCGCGACAAACTTCTCTACGCTCCAAATCTAGGATGGCGAAACCTCGATCTCGGTCAGATATTCAAGATAAATGAAGATATTAGAGTCGTCGTCGAGAACGATGCCACCGCTGCCGCAATGTTCGAAGTGCGGACCAAGATCAAGAACTATGAGGACGGTCTTACTCGGAATTTTGTCCTTGTCAGATCCGGCACCGGCATCGGTGTCGGACTGGTCATCGGCAGCGAAGTCTTCCGTGGCACCGGTGCGACCCGCGGACTAGCCGGAGAGTTCGGACATATGACCATCGCAGCTGGCGGCCGACAATGCATCTGTGGAAATCGCGGATGCTGGGAAAAGTACGCTTCAGCTTCTTCCGCGGCGAGTCTTTACATCGGTGACCGTCCGCTAAGACCAAATGAAACTCTGCCGAGATTTCCTGACATCGTTGCCAAGGCAGAGAATGGTGAACTCCGCGCCCAGAGGACTTTAGAAAAAATTGGTGACTATCTAGGTATTGGCGTCGCTAACGTCATCATGGGTATCGGGATTCCGCGGGTGATTATCAGTGGGAGACTTGTGCATGGTTGGAACTTCATCGAGAAGCCACT
>CAXRBW010000105.1:0-5562 GCA_964228775.1 Pyrinomonadaceae bacterium
GACCCTTCATATCCTAAGCCGTTGCCGATCCGATAGCTCGAATATGAACTTCCGAGCACCGTCACACCGCCAAAGGTGCCGCCTCCGCAGAGCTGCTGATTCCTGAGTTGCTGCGAGGGATTCAAAAGTGGCTCAAAGGCATTGTCATAGAAACATCGCTTCGAGTTGGTTCCAACTATCTGAAAAGTTGAAACGGTCCTCGGCGACCATTTCATCCTCGCGTCGACCGCACGATTTATATTCTTCTGTTCTGGAAAAATCCTCACGGTGCTGAGGAATCCGATGCTGTTCTCTGTCCCAAAATCACGCTTGTAGCGGGCGACGCCGAAGAACGCCCTCTTATCGAGAAATTCATTAATGACAGGACGGGTGTTCACCTCGTTCCTTTCGCTCTCAGAGTAGTTACCGGGGGCTTTATCGAAAGCACCTAAGAGACCGAAGGAACTCCTTCCGGACTTGCCCGATAGTTTGATGGCTGCATCGGGGTCGACAATCGTACGTGAATAGAAAAGATTTATCGGGGTCTTGAAAATGTCAGCACCCTCTAAAAAGAAAGGCCTCTTCTCCTCGAAGAAGATTGGAAATCTCTGGTTGGCGGTGACCACGGGTGCATCGGCTTCGATTTCTGCAAAGTCGGGATTGATCGCCGCATCGAGAACTATGTTCGGTGAAAGCGTGTATTTGAGCGTGACCCCGATTTCCTTCTTGATCGGAGCGTTGACGAATCGACCAGGATCGAAAGATGATCCGGTCAACTGCGATTTGGGAATGGTCGAGACTCTCTGACCAGTCTCAGAAAGCGTTGCACTCGGAACGATTTCCAGTGTCCGTTCTGTCTTGATATCGTCGAGCCCCGTTATGCGTCCATGCTTGATCAAGGTGCCGGCCTTGCTCTTGTCATCGGGCATCCACTGATCGAGTTCATCATTGAACCGGTCGATGTTGCGGGCGACATTGAAGCCCCACGACTTGCCGTTGCCCGCCTCGTATCTGAGTGATTTGAATGGGATTTTAACTTCGACTGACCATCCCCATTCTTCAATCACACCCTTCGATTCCATGATTATGTCGACAGAAAAGTCTCCGTCGCCGCCGCCACGGCCCATGCGCCCCTGACCGCCGCCCATGCCGCCTTCGGTGAAAATGCCGTCCTGCTGGATGCCAAAAGGATTGAAACCTAAGAGATAGGCGCGACGCCTGTCATTGAACGTGTCTAGCCAAACCCTAACGTTGTCCTCACGGAAAACATCGTCACGGTTCGCGTATGAGGCGCGAATCTTGTCGGGTTCATCCCAACATTTGAATGCTATGTACAGATTTTCACGGTCATAGATAACATAGGCCTCAGTCTGCTTTGAGGGTGCCGTGTTGTCACCCGGCATCGTTTGGTAGAAATCCTTGAACACCGCAGCGCCCCGCCAAATCTCTTCATTCAAGCGTCCATCGATTGTCGGCGCCGAGGTCACGATCGGAATTCTGACAGGTGCGAGTTTCTCCGCAGGAATCGTAATGTTGCCTTTTCCCGTCCGACCGCTTGTCGCCGAATTTGGTTCACCAGCGGCAGAGGGACTCTGGGCCGACAAGGCGACTGAAAACACCAAGATGGCGATTATATTTAGAGCTGGGCGAAAATAATTCATGTCAGATTTCGGGTTATGGAGATAGGGACGCCTGGAGCGATTCCGTACACTCCTCCAAACGCATTATTAAATCAAATGGTTTCAGTTAAAGGAAATTTCACAGCGCACGGGCAACCTGCGGACTTATTAATTAAGTCCTAATTTAGGGCTTTTAGAGCCCTATCCGTCCGAATGTTCCAGCCCGCTGTGCTAGACTCGGTTTTTCGGAGCGCCAAATTGGTATTCGGATTGCAATTCCTAGGTGAAATTGGAAACCGCCGATCCTGTAATGAACCTAAAGCACACCACTCTTCACATACTTCAGAAACGTGCTGACCTGTCGTCTAAGGCCAAGACTGGTGTCTCGCTTCATTGCCATACGCTGCACTCGCGTGAAATGCTCGACTTCGTCCCTCACTATGCCGAGCGACTTCCTATTATTTCCTACTTCTGGAGAAAGGAGCATGAAAAGTGGCTCGAGCGAGAAAAGCGTGAGATGAACTTCCACACCGGCTTCTGGTCGCCACCGATGCCACCCGAAAAGGTCTTCGATATCGAGCGCAGTCAAATTGGCGCAACGGGTTTGGATCCAATCGTTTCGGTCAGCGACCATGACTGCATCGACGCAAACCTGGTGATAAACAAGGAAGTTTCAAATGAGATCGCCCCCATCTCCCTTGAATGGACGGTGCCTTACGACTACGGCTTTTTCCACGTTGGAGTGCATAATCTGCCACCCGCACGGGCCGAGGAGATTACCGCACAACTGCTTGATTTCACATTCAAGGAAGAAGGTCGGTCGAAGGAAACTTTGAAGGCGCTTTTTGCGATGCTCAACGAACTCGACGGACTCCTCGTCGTTCTGAATCATCCTCTTTGGGACATTGAGCTCGTCGGAGATGTTAAGCACCGCCTGTTGCTTGAGAATTTCCTCAACGAATTCAAAGCCGATCTCCATGCGCTCGAGGTCAATGGCTTTCGGTCGTGGTCCGAGAACAAAGCTGTCATTGAAATGGCAGAGGCGTATGGTCTGCCGACTGTCACTGGTGGTGACCGCCACGGATGTCGCCCCAACACGGTTATCAACATAACTAATCGAAAGACATTCGGAGAATTCGCAGATGAAGTCAGATTAGACAAGAGAAGCACCGTTGTTCTGATGCCAGAATATCGGTTGCCGCTCCATTCGAGACAGCTCGAGTCGTTTGCGGAGATACTAGACACTTATCCGGAATTTCCAGAAGGTCGAAAGCGCTGGTTCGACCGTGTCCATTTCGACATCAACGATGGGCATGGACTGCGTCCGCTGTCCGTACATTGGAAGCTAGGTGGGCCTCCTTGGCTCCGAATGGCGATTTGGCTCCTTGGTGCACTTGGCAGTCCTGCTGCGAGACCGGCCTTCAGCCTTATTAGAAGCAGAAAAGATGTTGTTCCGAAATCTTCGGAGACGATCAACTTCAGAATTCCGATGATTGATTCGATGGATAGAGAATTCGTTTCGAATCTGGTCTCAGAATCCGGCAGATGACCCGCATTTCGATGTCAGTTGCTAATCGGCCTTCGGGCCGTGTTTTGTTTTAGGGTTAAGATATCTGGGTGAACCAATCGGTGCGCACAGCATTTTTTCCTGACTCTTTCGTCGAGGTAAACGGAGTAGCGATGACGAGTAATCGTCTCGTTAATTTCGCAAGAGCGAGAGGTATCGATTTTCTCTGCGTTCACGCGGGGCCCGAGACTAAGGTCCAGATTGACGGCAGTGTCACGGACATATCCCTGAAACGAACCGTTCTGAGTATCGGCATGGATGAGGGTCTTGCCTTCGACCCACTGTTTCAGCGTCATGTGAATTTGGTGCTCCGCGAACTATTCAGCTTCAAGCCCGACGTCATCCACATAACCGGCCTCAATGACGTGAGCATCATCGGTGCGTATCTCGCATGGAAACTCAAGCTTCCGCTGATTGCTTCTTGGCACACAAACCTCCATGAATTCGCCGCAAGACGAATCCGAAAGAATTTAAGCTTTCTTCCGCAGAGCGTGAGCAACACAATCGCGGATTTCGCCGAGCGACAGATCTTGGCAGGGGCGATGCTTTATTACAAGATGCCGAAAATGATTCTCGCTCCGAATCAGGAACTCATCGATCTTTTATCAGAGAGGACCGAGCGTGAAGTGCGGCTGATGGCAAGAGGCGTCGACACGGTCCTGTTCGATCCGGCTAAGCGGAATCGAGACGATAACAAGCTGAAATTCGGATTCGTCGGAAGACTTCAAGCTGAGAAAAATCCTCGGGTGCTCGTCGATGTCGAGCGGTGCTTGCTCGAGAACGGTGTCGAGGATTTTGAATTTTTGATTGTCGGCGAAGGATCTGAGCGCGGATGGCTCGAGAAGCATCTGACGCGCGCGGTCTTCACTGGTTTTCTATCTGGTGAATCACTTGCCGAAGCATATGCCGACATGGATGTCTTTCTTTTCCCATCAGAGACCGACGCTTTCGGCAACGTTGCGCAGGAAGCAATGGCCTCGGGCGTACCCGTTATCACATCAGACGTCGGAGGACCGAAGTTCATTATCAGAGAAAGTGAAAACGGTTTCATTGCGCGGGAAGGAAAGGAATACGGCTCGTTCTGTGTGAAATTGGCGAAAGATCCTGCGCTTCTCCACGAGATGAAGGGTGCGGCTCGCAGGTTCGCTCTCACTAGAAGTTGGGATGCGGTGTTCGAGGAAGTCTTCGACGCCTACCGGGCGGTGGCATTCGGGAGATGAACCGAGAGACAGCCCCATCCATTGATTTAAACAGCCTTTGCCTTTAGCATTCCTTAGTCGACTCTCCCCCTGGGCATCTGCCCGCATGCGTCGAAGAGCCCAAATGGAAAAAGCAATTCCAAAGAACGAAGGTGTTTACCACGGACTGACAGTCTCTGATGCCTGGGGACATCTGCTGAGAAATCCAAATCTTTTCATCCGCCAATGGAATTACAAGGGTGCGGTGATGAGCGGATTGGTAAGAGCACCGTTCTTCTTTTTCTCCTTTTGGGCGGGCGGTGAAGGTGTCGTCCTTGCACTTGCGATTGGCACGATAATGTTTGCCTTCAGATTCGTCTTTGCGGGAATCGGCGGGGCGATGATTCAAGCCCTCAGGAAAGTTGAGCCTCCTTGGAAGGCGCTGTTGTCAATTCTTGTAGTGATCCCGTTCATCAGCCACGTCTTTGAGTTTGCGATTCAGGCTGCGTTTGCTTCTGCCACAAGAACTGAATCTCAAACTCTGCCTGCGGTACTCAAGTCAGTCTGCGTGTCAGTGTTCTCCGCGCTCTTCACGCTCTACATCATGAGAAGAGATGTTCTGATCGTTGGTGAGGACGAGAGTGAAACTCTGATAAAGGATTTCACAAAATTTCCACGGCTCATCTTCAACTTCCTCGCCTTCGTCCCTAACGTGGTTGCGGACATGTTCCGTCGAGGAGCTTATCTCTCTGTGATTGCGAGCTTTCTCGGCTTTGCGATCTTCTCACAGATGATAGTCGCCGCCTTCTACAAGCCCCAGCTTTCGTGGACCTGGAAAGGACAGCAGGTGCCAGTACTTAAGTACTATGGCGTCTGCGCGATGATTTTGATGTTGATGGCCGTAACGGCAAGTCTGATCAAGGGCACGATTGTGAGGGGTCGGGAAGGGAAACTGTGAACTCGCGCATCCGCAAGTCCGTCCACATCACCAATTACTACCATAAGAATTCGGGCGGCATCAGCACCTCTTTCAATAATCTGATGGCTGCGGCCGAACGGTTGCAGAGACAGATTCGAGTCATCGTCCCCGGTGAACGAGAGGCGGTTGAGGACGTAAACGCATACTGCAGACTTTATTACCTCCCCGCGGAGTACTCACCCATTTTTGACAAGCGTTACCGACTGATTCTTCCGTGGCAATACATACCAGGCGACTCAT
>CAXRBW010000106.1:0-5503 GCA_964228775.1 Pyrinomonadaceae bacterium
ACAGCAATCGAAATAGTGGGATTGTTACCGGTAAATTGCATCCCGCCATCGAGAAGCATCTGGTAAAGCTCGTTTACATGAAGGGCTCGTCCCTGCTCCCGCAGAATTAGAGTGCAAGCCTGAGTGATGGTCCTGTCAGAAAACCTTCCAATTACCGACGACCCATCCCCTGCACCACGATTGGAGATATAGGCAACTGACCCGCGGTGACCGCCCCTTCTCGGCTGAGGATCGAGCAGAGGCATTTCAGTGCTCTCGATTTTTAGTCCGGAACCAAGGCCGGACCCCCTCCCTGACCTCCTAACGGTGGTCAAAAGGCTATCGATGGCCTGCCCTGTTTGTTGAGCACTATTCTCTAAAGCCTCGATTTCCTGTCGTAGCCTGTCCGCCTCTTCTTCGACCTCCCGAAGCCTAGAGACAAGCCGATTTTGGGCATTCCTCGACTGACGAAGGGACTGCTCAAGCGTGGCTATGAGATTTTCATCGAGAATCGACATTTTTAGGGTACCGTGCTCGCTGTCTAGCGACGACTGGAAGGACGGAGGGCTACTTCTCTCGTTCGATCATGTAGATCGGAATCTCTTCCAACGCATTACGATACTCGGATGCCTGTAAAACATCAAGATTTTTTCTTGCGGCCTCTGCAAAACTGAAGGCTTTTCGCCGTGTTTCCTCGATTACTCCCGAAGATAAAAGTTTTTCAAGGAGCCCCTCGCGTTCCAACGGGCCATAGGCTCCATTTAGCATAATATCCTCGAGCCACTTTGTTGCTTCAGGATTTTTCTCAAGATACAGCAGCAGCGGCAAGGTTAGTTTTCCCTCGAGAAGATCAACCCCTGCCTTTTTACCAAGGGTTCCATCGTCGGCGACGAAATCAAGCACATCGTCGGCAAGTTGAAACGCCATTCCCAAATTTAAGCCGTAGTCGCGAAGGGCTTCACGTTGGCCCACGGGAGCTCCCGCCAAAAGCGCGCCGATTTCGCAACAAGCAGAAAATAGATAGGCGGTTTTCCGTCTCAAAATATCGAAATAGTCATCAACAGTCAGCCGAGTTGACCCAAGCACAGTAAGCTGTATGAGTTCCCCCTCAGTCATGAGGCGTGTAAGGCGCGTGAGGATATCAAGGATCTCAAGGTCGCGTTCGGCGAGTGAGGTTTCGAAGGCACTCATATAGAGCCAATCACCAATGAGGACAGCGGTCTGATTACCGAATTTGGAATTTATGGACGGACGGTTCCGCCGCCGATCAGCATTGTCGATGATATCGTCATGGACTAGCGTGGCCGTATGCAGCATCTCCATCACCGATGCAAGACGCACCGCCGAAACGTCCTTCTCCCCCTCGCCACTTAGTACGGATCGATATGACAGGAGTAATAGGGCGGGACGAACCCGCTTTCCTCCAGAATCTTTCAAATACTTTCCGAGATGATCGAGGAATTGAATATTAGAGGAAATCTGTCTTTCATATTCTGACTCAACGGCGTCCATATCAGTCCGAATTAGACTGAAGATTGTTCTCGCCGCGGAAACCGCATCAAATTTCGTCTTTGAGTGAGCCATTCAACCCCAAATTTACCGATAGTTATCGAACTGCATGTCGATGCCGAAATCACGGGCGCGCAGTAAACCGATCACCTCTTGGAGAGTGTCCCGGTCCTTACCCGAAACCCTCACACTTTCACCTTGTATGGATGCCTGCGCCTTGAGCTTTGAATCCTTAATAAAGCGAACCACCTCTTTTGCCTTTTCGATCGGAATGCCTTGTTGGATTTTCACCAGTTGGCGCACAGTACCACCCGCGGCCGCCTCGATCTTTTGGTAGTCAAGGGCTTTCAGCGAAACACCCCTCTTGACCAACTTCCCCTGAAGTATGTCGTTCATGTTTCGCAGTTTCGTTTCGTCCTCAGCAGAAAGTGTCAGCTCCTTACCGCTGAATTCCACCTTTGCCGTGCTCCCCTTGAAGTCGAATCTTTGGGACACTTCCTTTTCGGTTTGATGAACCGCATTGACGACTTCTGCGTCATTAGTTTTGGAAACAATATCGAAAGAATTTTCTTTTGCCATATTTGATGCACCTCAATGGTTCTCGGACATTCCGAATACGCGGTAAAAATTAGCGGTGGTCACTGAACCAAACGTTTCGATATCCACCCCTTTTAAATTGGCAAGATATTCTGCCGTGTGAGTAACAAATGCAGGCTCATTTCTCTTGCCGCGGCGGGGATTGGGTGAAAGGTATGGTGCGTCCGTCTCCACAAGCATCCTTTCCAGGGGAACAGCTAGTGCTGCATCGCGTATCAATTCGGCACTCTTAAAAGTCACATTACCCGAGAAAGACACATAAAATCCTAATTCCATTAGATCTTCAGCCATGCCCCTTGAACCGCTGAAGCAATGAAGAACTCCCCGAAAGCCGCCGTATGAGCACTCACTCCTTAGGATTTCGCGCGTGTCCGACTCGGCATCTCTCGAGTGAATAACGACCGGAACACCCAAATCTCTAGCAGCATTCAACTGCCTAATGAAAACTGACCTCTGTGTGTCACGAGGGGAGTTATCGTAATGGTAGTCGAGGCCAATTTCGCCCCAGCCGACGACAATGTTCTCGCTCCTTATCGTCCGAACCAATTCCCCCTCTACCACATCAGAGTATTTCGAAGCATCGTGCGGATGGACGCCAACGACGGCGACCGCGCAGTCGATTTCCTTGGCAACGGTAACCGCACGATAAAGTTCGCCGGTATTAGGATCACCTGTCCCGACTAGGAGCAATCGCTCAATTCCCGCACTTCGAGCTCGAAGCAGAACCTCCTCACGGTCCATATCGAATTGAGGCCCGTCGATATGGCAATGGGAATCAATAAGGCGCATGGGTTATTTCAGTCTTGCACCGATCTCAACGCTCTCGAGAAAGGATGCGAGCGCTGGGCTCTCAGTTCCACCTTCGAGGCTAGCGGCGCAGATCATCCCCTGAGACTCGAGCCCTCTCATCTTTCTTGGCTTGAGATTAGCCACCACCACAACCCGCCTTCCCACCAATGATTCAGGTGAATAATATTCCGCGAGTCCCGCCAAGACCTGCCGGGGCTTCCCTTCACCGATATCAATCTCAAGCCGCAATAATTTATCGGCGTCTGGAATCCGTTCAGCTATCCTTACCTCGCCTACGCGAAGATCAACCTTGAGAAAATCATCGATTGTGATGAAGTTCTGTTCTTCCTGCTCGGCCTTTTCGGCGAGATCGCCCTGGTTCGCAGTTTTTGTTACATCATCTCCCATAGCTTTTTCCTTTTCGATACGTGGATACGCCACATCACCTACCTCGCACCGTCCCGAGATGGTCCCACCAGCATATTTGAGGGAATCCGGGCTAACCCCGCTCGCCGCCCCATCAAGACCTAGTTGCTTCCAAATATGTTCAGTGCCATGAGGTAGGATTGGATTTAAAAGAACGCAGATCCATCTCAAGGCCTCGAAAGCCCGAAACAACACTCCGTCTAGCAATTCTGCTTTTTGAGGATCCTTAGCTAGGTTCCACGGTTTTGCTTCTGAAATCATGAGGTCGGCCATTCGAACCATTCTGCTTACCGCCTCAAGCGCACCAGAAAGATTTAAATCTGTGATTAACTCATTAAAGTTTTGCTTTTCTGCCTCAAGAACAGTGATAAATTCCTTATGGGACATGAGTCCCTCATCAACAAAACGAACGTCTTCGGAGGTCTTGTGATTGGGTACGATGCCCTCGCGATATTTTGAAATCATCGAAACCGTTCGTGCGGCGAGGTTTCCAAGACCATTTGCTAACTCTGCGTTACATCGATCGACCAGCGCATCAAAACTGAAATTTCCATCCTCTCCAAAGGTGATTTCCCTCAGAAGGAAATAGCGTATCTCTTCGTTTGAAAATCGACTCTTCAGTTCTGATAGCTCAACGGCATTTCCGAGTGTCTTACTCATCTTGCGGCCTTTCGCGTCAAGCCACATCCCATGGGCAAAGACGAGATTTGGAAGAGCAATCCCAGCGGCCTTGAGAAGTGGCCACCAATAGACAGTGTGGAACCGAAGTATGTCCTTACCGACTAAATGAATTACACCAGACCAGAGACGGTTGAAGTCATTTTCATCTTCCGAACCGAAGCCAATGCCGGTGAGATAGTTCGACAGGGCATCGATCCAGACATACATAACGTGGTCTGAATCGCCCGGGACGGGAATCCCCCAACTTACGGAGCGACGCTCTCTTGAAATTGAGAGATCTTGAAGCCCTCCCTTGATAAAAGATGTCACTTCGTTGCGACGGGCAATGGGCTGTAGGCGATTTGGGTTTGCTTCGATCTCAGAGATTAACCATTCCTGGTAATCCGAGAGTCGAAAGAAATAACTTTCCTCTTCAACCTCCTCCAATTCTCGCTCGTGCTCTATGCAGCGCGGCTTCGAACCACCTCCGCGTGTGTCTCGCTCGTCTTCGGTTTTAAACGCGGCACAGGGTGCGCAGAACCAGCCCTCGTATTTTCCTTTGTAAACATTCGGGTTTCCCTTGGGTGTAATTCCCGCAGCGATCCTCTTCCAGAATTCCTGTGCGCCTCGTTGATGCTTTTCAGAGGTGGTTCGCATGAAGAGGTCATAACTATTGACCTCGAAATCATTAAAAGCATCAACAAACTCCCTAGCTATCAAATCTACATGGGTCTGGGGCGTAACTCCCGCGGCCTCCGCAGCACGAAATATGTTTATGCCGTGCTCGTCGGTACCGGTTAGGAAAAAGGTTTCCACTCCCCTTTGCCTCATGTGACGAGCAAGAACGTCTGCAACCGTAGTCGTATAAAGATGACCAAGGTGAGGCCGACTATTGGCGTAGTAAATAGGAGTAGTAAGGTAGAACGGTTTCATCTTCGGTCAACGGTTCGGCTGGGCCGCGGCGAATTCGTCCCCCTTATTGAATTTCGGGAGCGTCTGAAGATTAGAGATCCTTAGACCGAGTGCAAAGATTGTGTCGAGCATTTGGACCATCCCATCAAAAGTCCAATTCTCGTCAAATTCATCGGAGGGTTGGTGGTAATTCTTCGCATTGTATTCGGCGAAGAATTTCTCACTCCAATTCTTTTCCCGTCCAACGAAGTCCGTACCTGTGCGGATGCTTAGGGCGGGCACCCCTGCCTTTGCGAATGGAAAATGGTCAGATCTAAAGAAGAACCCCTGTTCTGGTCTTGTGTCAGGAGAATAGGCCAAACCTCTCTGGGTCAGAACCTCCCCGATTAACGGCCAAAGTGAGGAGCGTTCTGCCCCAAGAGCACCAAAATCTCTCGTCTTTCCAAAAAAGTTCCCTCCATCAATATTTATGTTTGCGGCGGTTTTAGATAACGGGAAAATCGGCTTTTTTGTGTACCAATCAGCTCCGAGCAGCCCTTGCTCCTCGGCAGTTACGAAAATGAAGACCTGAGACCGCAATGGCTGTTTAGCTTTTGGGAGTTTCGTGAAGGCGTTTGCGATTGCTAATACC
>CAXRBW010000107.1:0-4786 GCA_964228775.1 Pyrinomonadaceae bacterium
GTCTGCGAGGTCCATGCGGAGGACGGCATAATCCCTGACGCTGCACTTGCTGACATCAAGACGAAAGCGGCCTTCTCAGTGGAGCGTGTGAACGAGATAGAAAAGACCACTGACCACGCCGTCATCGCGTTCACCACCAACCTCGCGGAGAACATCGGACCATCCGCAAGATTTGTCCACTATGGCTTGACCTCGAGCGATGTCGTCGACACTGCAAACGCGCTTCTGCTCAAGGAGTCCTGTGACCTACTGATGTCGAGAGTCGACGGCCTTCTTGAAGTCCTTAAGCGTCGCGCCTTTGAATTCAAAGACACCCCCCAGATAGGACGCACCCATGGCATTCACGCCGAGCCAACGTCTTTCGGCCTGACTTGGGCGCTGTGGTTCGCTGAATTTCAAAGGAATCGAAGCAGACTCGAGCGTGCCCGCGACGCGGTTGCAGTTGGCAAGATATCGGGAGCCGTCGGTGCGTTTGCCCATCTCGCGCCCGATGTCGAGGACCGAGTCTGTAGACGTCTTGGAATCAAGCCAGCTCCGGTTTCGACGCAGGTCATCCAGCGGGATCGTTATGCGGAGTATCTCTGCACGCTCGGAATAATTGCATCTTCGCTCGAAAAAATCGCGCTACAGGTTCGCCATTGGCAGAGAACGGAAGTCAGAGAGGCGCAGGAAAAATTCAAGTTGGGACAGAAGGGCTCTTCTGCGATGCCTCACAAAAGAAATCCAATTCTCTCTGAGCGTATTTGTGGCATGGCGCGGACGATACGTGCGAACGCCGTCGTCGGTCTTGAGAACGTCGCGCTCTGGCATGAGAGGGACATTTCACACAGTTCCGCCGAAAGGATAGTCTTGCCTGATTCGAGCGCAGCTCTTGACTACATCCTCGTCAAGACGACCTCGCTTCTAGATGGTTTGGTGGTCTTTCCCGAGAACATGATCAAGAACCTCAACGCGACGAGGGGCCTGGTTTTCAGTGGACAGCTTTTACTCGCGCTCACAGAGCGGGGTGTCTCAAGGGAGGAGGCTTACGCCTGGACCCAGCGCAATGCAATGAGGGTATGGGACGAGGGTGGGGAATACAGAGAACTCGTTGTAAACGACCCTGATATTTCAAAGACCCTGTCGACCTCGGAGATTGATGCGGTTTTCGATGTTAAGCACTACCTAAGGAATGTCGAAAAGGTTTTCGAAAGGGTGTTCGGATAAAAAAAGGGGGGGCCGAAGCCCCCTTTCCGATACTTGAAAAGCACTAATCAACTCCACTGCTCCGCCAAGTCACCAAGCACGGGAAGCTTAACCTTCTCAAGCTTGTTTGCTTTAACGGCAAGGTAGATATCGAGGCCGATGCATACAGGAATTACAATAACCCCGACGCCGCAGGTCATGATGACGACGATTGGCACCAACACTGAGTAGACCACTAAAAGCATCAGTGACTGAATCGCACAGAATCTAACGAACTTATTTTCCTTGTCGGTGATCAGTACAATCACACAGTAGATATGATTCAAAAACAGTCCGGTCAACCAAAGAGGTAGATGACAGATCATCGCGCCAACATTTTCATCTAGGTTCAGAGCGGTTTTTGAATTTGAAGGATTTTCCATCGTCGTAGGTCTCCAGCTTTAATTTTGCGAGCCTCATTCCAAGGAATGGATTTCAGCAGGCAGAGGGAAGTTATCACCGAAGCCAACCGCAGACAAGTAAATCCTTGGGCGCCCCGCTTTACGGTCAGTAAATCAGCCGATAGCGTGAGGAATCCGGCGATTTTATTTTGGGCGTGCCGAGGGATAGAATTGATTTTTCCGAAAGCCCTCGTAGATATCATTATGAAAGCCAAAGTATTTGTGACGTTGAAACCTAGTGTCCTGGATCCTCAGGGTAAGGCCATTCATCAGTCCGTTGGAACGCTCGGGTTTCACTCCGTTAGCGACGTCAGGCAGGGAAAGTATTTCGAAATCAATTTCGATTCGTCCGTTTCCGAGACGGAAGCCCGCACAGCAGCAGAGAAGATGGCGAAGGATGTTCTCGCAAATCCGGTCGTTGAAGATTTCCGAGTCGAGATCGAATCTTAAAAAGCCGCCTTAGGCAAAGTTCGAGAAAGCAGCAACATGAAGTTCGGGGTAATAGTCTTTCCAGGTTCTAATTGCGACCATGACGCTTATCACGTCATATCGAAGCATGTTGGGCAGCCCGTCGATTTCATCTGGCACAGAGACACGGATCTTTCTTCTTATGACGCGGTTATAGTTCCGGGCGGATTCTCGTACGGGGACTATCTCCGCTCCGGTGCCCTCGCACGTTTTTCGCCCGTCATGAAATCCCTCAAAGAGTTTGCCGCGAGCGGTGGCTTCGTCTTTGGAATCTGTAACGGATTTCAAATTCTCTGTGAGGCGGGTCTGCTTCCCGGTGCGCTTATCAGAAACAAAGGGCTCCATTTCATCTGCAAGCACGTTTCACTAAAGGTCGATAACTTCGAAACCCCGTTCACCAATCTCGTCCCCAAAAGCAAGGTTCTCTCGATTCCCATCGCGCATGCTGACGGTAACTACACCTGTGACGACGATACATTCCGAATACTCGAGCAAAACGGACAGATTGTCTTCCGCTATTGCGATGCTGACGGGAATGTCACCGACGAAGCCAATCCCAACGGTGCGAGAAGCAACATAGCGGGAATATGCAATGAGACTCGAAATGTCCTCGGCATGATGCCCCACCCAGAACGCGCCTGCGAAGATTTGCTGGGATCGAGCGATGGACGCGACATCTTCAGCTCATTGGCCAAATCAATCGAGTCAATCAAATAAAAAAAAGACCGCCTAATCTTGGCGGTCTTTGTTCTTGATAAGAAGTGTCCCCGCAGTCTCAATCGGTGACGCTGACAGTCAAGCCATCCTGACAGAGTTTCCAGTCGAGCACCTCCGCTCCTGCCTCGGCGGCGAGCGCTGTCTCGACTTCGGCCCGTCGACCGTCTTCACAGAAAAATGCAATACAGCCACCACCACCGGCACCGCACACCTTCGGGGCGATGGCTCCGTTCGCGAGTGCGACATCGATGAGATGGTCCATCTGCGCCGTTGTCATGTTCGGCGAAAGTCTTTTCCTGTGGGGATGCGCTGCAGATAGGATTTCTCCGACCCGATCCCAATCGCCCGCAATTAATGCCTCCCTGACGTTCATGGCCGAGTCCCTTATTCCGTCGAAGATTGAAAAGATTTCCTTATCACCATCGATGTGTTTCTTGGTGATTTCCCAATTATTAGTTCCTGAGTTGCGTGGTTCACCCGTGTAACAAACTGCAACCCTTCTCTCGAGAACCCCAGTGTCGACATCGAGCTTCTCACGCTCCATGCCGTCAGGTCTGAAGTGGATGGCTGAGACGCCCCCGAATCGAGCGGAATGATAATCCTGGAATCCGGTCGGCACCTTTATCACTTGGCATTCTACCGCCGCAGCGATGGGAATGAATTTTTCTGGCGAATATCTGTCGCCGACCAGTTTATTCAGCGCTCCGATACATGCGATGTTGAGTGTCGATGACCCAGCGAGTCCCGCTCCTGCAGGAGCTTCCGATTCCGTCACCATCGAGAATCCCGTGGAAGGGCGGAAAAAATAAATCAGCTTTGCGAGAAGCTCGAGCCTGGGGTCGTTGCGAAGATCACCAATCCGTTCGAGCGAGGTTTCGAAGGCAACGCCTCGATCGACTGACTCGATAAATATCTTGTCATCGGCCCTCGTCTCGATGCGGCATCGGGCCATCAGGGACACTGCGAAATTCACGGTGCAGGCACCCTCATGGAAAAGAAAAAGTGGTGGAATATCAATGGTGCCCCCCGCTAAATCAACTCTAGTCGGTGCAGAAGATTCGATAATCACTTTTTGTAACCTCTTCTCAGAAATGAATTCACGACGACGAACCCCCTCCGTCATCATGCCTCTTTCGCCCCTTGCCGATACGGAGCTTACGTCCGATTTTTTGGAGGCCTTCTTGGGCTGCGTCCTCTATGTCCTCGATTTTTTCCTCGATGACATGGATTGTTTCAGGCGAGACATCCTCAACCTTCTCAGACAGCCAGTAGCGCTCAACGACATAGAGAATCATGATTGCCGCGAGAACAACGAAGAGGAGGGCTATCCCAACTTGGTTGAAGTCGCCGATCAAGGTCTGAACCGCACCGCTGAAAAAATAACCCGCACCGCTCAGCACGAGCACCCACAGAAAACAGCTGATTGCATCAAGCCAAAGGAACCGCCAGAAACCCATGCGCCCGATTCCATAGAACACTGCGACACCAGATCTGATTCCGTAAATATATTTTGAAAATATGATTGCGTAGGTTCCGAATTTGGTAATCAGCCTCTCGATGCGTGGCTGTGTCATCTGGTAGAAGCGGTAATCCTTAGCGCGATCGTGGAATACACGGCCGAGGCCATACGCAATCAGGTCGCCGCAGACGCCCCCTGCTGTGCCTGCGAAAAGCACCTTCAAAAAGCTATGGTTACCAAAGAGATTCTGGTGGGACATAGCTCCGGATATCAGGAGGGTTATATCACCCTCCACTGAACTGAGGGCGAAGACCGCATAGATTCCGTACTGGGTGATCAGTTCTTGAAGCGGCTCCATAAAACTCTTTAACTCTTTGGAAGGATAAAGTCCCTGTCGACTTCTGATAAAAGTATCTTTTCAACTGATGCGAGTCAAAAAAAACCAAAGAAGACTATCGTAAGGCAAAACTCCGAATCTCCGACTGAATGTCGTTTGACACCGTTATTACCTGTATCT
>CAXRBW010000108.1:0-2742 GCA_964228775.1 Pyrinomonadaceae bacterium
CTGTCAGCACCAACGTTCTCGGTGCTGAGAATCTTGCAAGAGCCGTTCTTGGCGTCGGGCAGAGTGTGAACGTTATTGGAATATCCACCGATAAGGCCTGTAAACCTGTCAATGTGATGGGGATGACAAAAGCACTCCAAGAGCGGATTTTGCTTGAGGCAAATCTACGAACCGAGAAAGCTCGGTTTAATTGTGTACGTTACGGGAACGTCATCGCATCACGGGGTTCGATCGTTCCTCTATTTGCGGAACAAATCAAGAGAGGTGATCGCATCACAATCACTTTGCCTGAAATGACAAGGTTTCTTCTGACCCTTGAGCGTGCGGTAGATACTGTACTTTTTGCCGCCGCTTCAGATTCAAAGGGATCGACCTTTATTCCTAAGGTTCCTGCCGCCCTAATCGTCGATGTTGCCCGCGCTATGATGAATGGAAACGAAATTCCTATAGAATTTTTGGGAATTCGGCCCGGAGAAAAAATTCACGAAATCATGGTGTCCGAAGAAGAGTGTCATCGAACAGCCGATGTCGGCGAATACTTCGAAATCTTGTCGATACTCCCCGAGCTGCGCAGGAATGCCCAATGTTCGATTCTTCAGGAAGAATACTCGTCCAGGACTGGCAACATAGGAATCCCCGAGATCAAACAACTCCTCCATAGCGCGCAATCGGAAATTGAGGCTTTCACGGGGGCTGGAAGCTGAATGCGCGTAATGACGATTTTCGGGACTCGACCGGAGATCATCCGCTTGAGTGCGGTAATGCCGAGGTTGGATGATTCCTGCGATCACGTCACGATTAACACGGGTCAGAATTTCCAAGACAGCCTGAATTCAATTTTTTTGAAAGATTTACGCATCCGTACTCCAGATCGTCATCTACAAATTGAATCCCACAGTTTTGCGGCCCAAGCATCCGAATTATTTCTGAAAATTGACCGAGCAATCAGTGACATTCTTCCCGATCGAATTCTGATACTTGGTGACACCAACAGCGCGCTGTCCAGCATCGTTGCCGCACGACGGGGAGTCCCCGTATTTCATATGGAAGCCGGCAACCGCTGCTACGACGATCGCGTCCCCGAAGAGATTAACCGGCGACTAGTAGACCACACGAGTACCAAATTACTGCCTTACACAGAGAACAGTCGGAGGAATCTTTTACGGGAGGGAATCGGGTCTGAGCGGATAGAGGTAACAGGTAATCCCATCCTTGAAGTCATTAATACCTTCTCTGGCGAAATTGAGAACTCCGGGGCGTTAAATAATCTTGGACTCACAAATAAAGGTTATTTCCTCGTAACGGCTCACAGGGCGGAAAATGTGGACATTCCTGAGCGCCTGCGAAGTTTGGTGGAGGTTCTTCAGAAAGTTTACCGGCGCTTCCGTTTCCCCGTGATTGTCAGTGTCCATCCGAGAACGCGAGCGCAGCTCGATAAACATGGTTTGGGCTTGGCGAGTGAAGGGATTGTATTCCTTGAGCCACTTCCGTTTTTCGATTTCATCAAGCTTGAGAAGAATGCGCTCGCCGTTCTCTCCGATAGTGGAACCGTGCAAGAAGAGTGCTGTATTTTTAAGGTCCGAAATCTCACATTACGTGATGTGACAGAGAGGCCTGAGACCATTGATTGCGGCAGCAACGTTCTCTGCGGAGTCAGCCCCGATAGGGTAATTGGGGAGCTTGAGAGACTCGTCGAAAGAGAACCCGCTTGGACGCCCCCTGAGGAATACCTCAGGGAGAACGTTTCGGAAGCAGTTTGTCGAATTGTGCTCGGTGAAATATGACCACAACTCTCTTTATAATTGGCTTAATCGGGCTTCTCACGGTAGTTCTTGTTTTTCTTTACTCACGATTTGGTTATTTAGTCGCGAACTCGGAGCCGAACGAGAGAAGTTCCCATGGTGAATCAACGCCCTCGGGTGCGGGAATCGTATTTGCCGTTTTGGTGACGGTTGGTTCCGCAATTGCGACTGCAGGTAGTGAGCAGGGTTTGGGGTTCTTCACCTTCTCCGTAATCGGATTTCTTGTTTCATTTCTTGGGTTGGCCGATGACAGATATTCAATCTCCCCGGGAATACGGCTCGTCATTCAGTTCGGTTTAGCCTGTTCGCTAGGCATCATTCTCGGCACTTATGAGATTTTTGGACGGACTCAGTTATTTTCTTTTGTGGGACTTGCGAACCTGATCCTCACGGCGCTGATAATCACCGCCGCCATGAACCTGTACAATTTCATGGACGGAATCGATGGACTCGCCAGTCTTCAAGCCGTCTTGGCCGCCACGGCGCTGGCAATCATCCTTGGGCTGGATGGGCAAGTTGATTTCTCGCTACTAATGGGAATAACCGCGTCCTCCTGCCTCGGTTTTTTATTTTTCAATTGGCAAAGAGCGCGAGTATTTATGGGTGATGCGGGAAGTTTATTTCTCGGGTATCTTTTTGCGGCTGGCCCACTCCTACTTCCAAAGAACTCTGGAAGTTACGCAGCAGTAACTGCTTGGATACTTTTTCCAATGCTCTTTGATTCTATTTTCACATTGGCGAGACGACTCCTCTCTCGAGAGCGTTTTTGGATTGCACATCGGGAGCACCTCTACCAACGAATTGCAGATCTTCTCGACAGTCATTGGAAGGTCGCCCTGCTTTACGGCGTCATCACTGCCGCGCTTGGCGTCTCGGCGATTTTCACGGCCCACAAATACAAGATATTCAGTCTGGCACCAATTTTTTTAATCGCTGGAAT
>CAXRBW010000109.1:0-4899 GCA_964228775.1 Pyrinomonadaceae bacterium
CTGCTTTGAGCGACTGTAGCAGCTGGACGTAGTCGAAAGAGCCGATGCCCGTGGCATCGAGATGCAGATAGTAGAGACCAATGATCGCGACCAGCATCAGCAGCGAGCCGAGCGCCGTATAGATGAAGAATTTGACCGCCGAATAGATCCTGTTCTCACCGCCCCAGATGCCGATAAGAAAAAACATCGGAACAAGCGAGGCTTCGAAGAAGAGATAGAAAAGCAGCAAATCGAGAGAGACGAAAACACCAATCATCGCACTCTCGAGTAGCAACACGAATGCATAGAAAGCCGTTTGTTTTTTCTCCACTGCATGCCAAGTGGACCACACCGCGATAGGCATGATGAATGTCGTCAGCACCACGAGCCAAAGGCTGAGTCCGTCAACGCCGATGTGGTAGTTAGTGTTGATAGCGGATATCCACGGAGTATTCTTCTCGAAGATGAAGCCGTCTGCGGAGGGTGTACCGGGCTCGATGAGCAAGAGAAGCGAGACGACGAGATTCAACAATGTGAACCCGAGCGTGATGAACTTCAGCTTGCCCTCCGACTTCCAGAAGGCCGAATGTGCAACGGTCGCAACTACGCCAACTACTGGAAGCAAGATCAGAATTGTAAGAAGATTTTCTTTGACGAAATCCATGTTTTTGCAATAGATAAAAGGTGAAGCGTGCTTGGCAATCGGAGACCGTTGTGTCGCCGCCACCTGTCAGCTGTCACCCAATCAGTTTCAAGCCGTAATAAATGAAATATCCGATGACCACTAGTGCGCCGATAAGTATCACGGCTGCATAGGCGCGGACGAATCCGCCTTGGATTCTCCTCACAACGCCACCGATCGAGACCACGGCCTCGCCCGCACCGTTGACGATTCCATCGATAAATCCAAGATCGAAACCCTTCCAAAGACTCTGTCTCGAGAGCCTGGTCAGCGGATCGACTATGAGCCCGTTGTAAATCTCATCGATTCGCCATTTCTCTTCGAGTATCCGCGGGAGCTTCCTCAGAGGTTTCTTCCTAAAGAGAATCCAACCCACGATGATGCCGAACGCAGCCAGTCCGACCGAAAGGGCAGCGAGAAAACGCTCCTTCGCAATTGCCTCGGGAGAATGACCGCCATGGTTTTCTTCGGAAGCAGACTCGGCCACCGCTGAATGTTCCGAACCGGCAGCATGCTCTGCGCCGTCTGCCACCGCTTCCTTCTTCAACGTCACTATTGGTTCGAGGACCTGCTCGAAATGGTTGGCATCCTTTCCGACAATCGATTCGACGCCAGGTAGCGTGCTGAGAGCGTAGGGAATTCCGACAAGACCGCCAATGGTCGAAAGCACTGCGAGAACAATCAAAGGAATCGTCATCACCGCCGGCGACTCGTGCGGTTTGAAATCCGCCGGGAGTGGATGGTGTTCGTCGTCGTGATGGCCGTGATCATCGTCGAGCTTGGTATGGAACCTCTCCTCACCCCAAAAGGTCATGACCATCATTCTTGTCATGTAGATGGCGGTCATCACGGCAGTGATGATTCCAACGATCCAGAGGATTTCATTGCCCGGAAATGCTCCTGCCGGGAAATACTTGTCCGCCGCGAACGTTTTGTAGAGAATCTCGTCCTTGGAAAAGAAGCCTGCAAAAATAGGAAGGCCAGAGATCGCAAGCCACCCAGTGACCATCGTCGCGAAGGTGATCGGCATGTACTTTCGAAGATTTCCCATCTTCCTCATGTCCTGTTCATGGTGCATGCCATGGATGACTGAGCCTGATCCAAGGAACAGCAGTGCCTTGAAGAATGCATGTGTCATCACGTGGAAGATTGCCGCAACAAAAGCGCCGACACCGCAGGCGAGAAACATGTAACCAAGCTGCGAGACGGTGGAATAGGCTAGAACCTTCTTGATGTCGTTCTGCGCGAGTCCTATGCTTGCCGCAAAAATCGCTGTCGAGGCTCCAATTACCGCGATGATTACCATTGCCGTCGGGGCCATCTGGTAAATCGAGTTCGACCGGACAACGAGGTAGACACCGGCGGTCACCATCGTCGCTGCGTGGATGAGGGCGGAAACGGGGGTCGGGCCAGCCATCGCGTCCGGCAACCAGGTGAATAGTGGAATCTGTGCTGATTTTCCGCATGCGCCGATGAAGAGCAGCACTCCGATCGTCGTCAGACCACCGCCAAGGATTGCGGCCGCTGTCATCGGCTCAGCAGAAAGATTCGACGTGACGTAGGTGAAGACGCTCGTGATTTTTTCACCGTCGACGACTTTGTCGAAAAATGAGATTGTGCCCGTTAGCGAGTAGGTCAGAAAAATCGCCATCAGCACTCCCCAGTCGCCGATGCGGTTCATGACAAACGCTTTTTTAGCCGCCTTTCTAGCTTCATCCTTTTGAATGAAGTATCCGATTAGCAGATACGAGCAGAGGCCGACTCCTTCCCAGCCGACGAACATCAGCAGGTAGTTGTCAGCGAGGATGAGAGTGAGCATCGAGAACATGAACAGGTTCAGATAGGCGAAGAATCTGTAGAAACCTTTGTCCCCGTGCATGTAGCCTGTCGCAAAGATGTGAATAAGGAGTCCGACGAAGGTGATGAAACAGACATAGATGCCCGACAATCTGTCCATGCCGAGTCCGAAGTCAGCGCGGAAGCCACCGACCTGCATCCAGGTGGCAACATGGTCGAGCACCGGCTTGTCAATGAAGAGAGCCCCCTCGTGCGCGATTCCGAAACCGAAGGCGATCATGAATGCGATTACGCATGAGACCGCGACCGCCATACTCGCAACGACGCCGCTGAAGAGTTCGTTCTTCAACTTTCCGCCGACGATCCAGTTGATCACCGCGCCTATGAGCGGCGCGAAAACGATCAGGCTGAGAAGATTGTTTTCAGTCATTTCCATTAGTCCAGACCAATAATCAGTTCTTTAAAATGCTCGCGTCATCGACGTCGACGGAGACCTTGTTTCGGAAAAAGGCGATGATGATTCCGAGGCCAACGGCTGCCTCAGCCGCCGCTACTGACATCACCATGAAGACGAAAAGCTGTCCCGTGACATCACCGTAATGTCTTGAGAACGCGACCAGAGAAAGGTTGACGGCGTTCAACATGAGCTCGATGCACATGAACATTCCGATAGCGTTTCTTTTGTAGATCACGCCGACGGCACCAATCGCGAAAAGCACTCCTGACAGCGCGAGATAATTAGCAAGGTTCGATTCCATAATGCTTGCGCGGTTCAGTCCGCGAGATGTCTTTTTTCCATTTCCCCTTCAACAATCTTTTCGGCCTCGACCGGGTTCATCTTTCTGACCAAGAGAACCCCTCCGATGACTGCCATCAGGAGAAGGATTCCGACGATTTCAACTGGCAGAAGGTATTCGGTGTACATCGCCTTGCCGATCTCGAGAGTTTTACCGACCGTCTTGTCAGGATCGACAGCGACCGAATTCGGAGTCTTGAGTACCGCATAGAAGACGAACAGTGTCTGCACTAGAAGAACCAATCCGAGACCTATCCCTGCTGCCGCAAGATATTTGAGTCGCAGAACCGGCTTATCCTCGTCGAGATTCAGAAGCATGATGACGAAGATGACTAACACCATGATCGCCCCCGCATAAACCAGAACCTGGACCACGGCGATGAACGGTGCCGCAAGCAACAGGTAAAGGCAGGCGAGCGAAATGAAGACCCCGATCAGCGAAATCGCGCTGTAGAGCGGGTTTCTGTGATAGACGAGCGATAGCGCACAGGCAATCGCTAATCCGGCAAATAGAAAAAACAGGGCGCTTGTCACCATAACTATCTATTGAGCAGAAACACTATGACGATCGTGAAAAACACATTCGCGAGGGCAACGGGCAGAAGAAATTTCCATCCGAAGTTCATCAGCTGGTCGAATCTGAAGCGCGGCAGCGTTCCACGTATCCAGATATAAAGAAACAGAAACGCGAAGATTTTGACGAGAAACGCGCCAACACTGATCAGCGCGTACGGCACCGAACCAGGCTCGACGATGTGACTGAGTCCAGGCACGTACCACCCGCCAAGGAAAAGCGTCACGCACATCACTGAAACTGTGAACATGTTGACGTATTCCGCCATGAAGAAAAGGGCGAACTTAAGTGCTGAATATTCAGTATGGAATCCCGCGACCAATTCAGTCTCAGCTTCGGGCAAATCGAATGGAACGCGATTGGTTTCGGCGAACGCCGCGATGAGAAAGACTATGAAACCGATGAACTGCGGAATGATGTACCACTTGAAGGGTGATGAAATCTGGGCGTTGATGATTCCAGTGAGATCGAGCGTGCCTGCGAGCATCACGGGCCCGAGCACGGCCGCGCCCATCGCGAGTTCATAAGAAATCATCTGAGCCGAGGAGCGCAGGCCACCCATCAGTGAATACTTGTTGTTCGATGACCAGCCGGCGAGTGCAATCCCGTAAACTCCGACCGAGGTAACTGCAAGAACGAAAAGCACTCCGACGTCGATTCGCGCCAGCACGAGAGGCAATGACTTAATCCCCTCACCTAATCCGAACGGAAGGAAGCTGAAGTCGATCGAAGTTATCGAAGGTCCGAATGGATACACCACCATCGGAATCAGTGCCGCTGTGACCGCCACTACCGGTGCGAGAAAGTAAACGAATTTCGTCGACTTGTCGGGGACAAGGTCCTCTTTGAAGATGAATTTCAGCAGGTCGGCGAACGGTTGGAGCAGTCCCCATGGTCCGACACGGTTCGGGCCGATTCGACCCTGAATCCACCCAAGGATTTTTCGCTCGGCGAGAACGGTGTACGCGACGATAACCATCACCACGATGAACGCGACAGTCGCACCCGCGAAAAGTGCAACGACGGGAAATGCGATTTTCAGTATTTCTTCGATGTTGATAGGCATACTTA
>CAXRBW010000110.1:0-11586 GCA_964228775.1 Pyrinomonadaceae bacterium
TAGATTCGGCCGGAGAGGCCAAGGTCGGAACCCTCATGGGTTCGATGGGTTCTGATACTGGATTCGAGCGTGTCGCGGATGAAGATGATTCTGAGAGTACTTCGACTCCAAAAAAGAAGCGGTCACTCTGGGATATCTTCCGTTCAAAAGACGAAGAGCCGGACCAGAAAAGCTCTGATGATGATTCATTAGAGGATGGTGAGGCCTCCGTCAAAGAATCTCGGGACACTGCTGAGATGGCGGTCCGTCGTGGAGGTCGTGGAGGTCGCGGTCGCCGAAGAAAGAAGAGCAGTGGTGATGCCTCGGTGAAGTCAGAGGAGAGGTTTGAAGGCGCCGAGATGGATGAAACCGTCTCTGCTGAAGAAGAGCTCGCCGATGCTGAGCTTGAGTTCAACGAAAGTTCGCAGACAGACGAGGGTGAGCTCGAAGCTATCTCTGATGATTCCGCACCAGTGCAGGAAGGTGAGTCGGAACCCCAGGAAGATGCGGCAACCGAAGAGGTTTCTGAGGGAAAACCAAAATCGCCAAGGACCAAGAAGGGCCGTTCGCCGCGTGAGAGACGCGGTCGTTCAAGCGACAGGAAGGATCGCCCCCAGGCTGCAATCGCCGACCTTTTGAAAGAGGGTCAGGAAATCATCGTGCAGATTGCGAAAGAACCGATTGCCAGGAAAGGCGCACGAATTACATCGCACATTGCATTGCCGGGACGTTATCTCGTTTACATGCCGACCATCGAACATCTCGGTGTCTCGCGAAAAATCGAATCTTCAAACGAGCGAGCCCGTCTGCGTGCGTTCATTCAGAACATACGGAAGGAAGAAGACATCCCATCGGGCGGTTTCATCGTCCGCACTGCGGGTGTTGGTGTGCCTGAGTCAAATCTCCGCGATGACGCGAGATATCTCGTGAAGACTTGGCAGGACATCAAAAAGAATTCGGAAAACCGAAAATCTCCAGCAATGGTCCATCAAGATCTGGACTTGATCCAGAGACTTCTCCGTGACCAACTGTCGGATGATTTCTCGGCCATCAGAATCGACAACGAAGAGGAATATCTCCGCGTCGCCGATTTCGTCAGCCGTATCCAACCGAAGATGGTCAATCGGGTCAAGCTGTACACCAGGGAGACTCCGATTCTCGAGACTTACGGAGTGCAGGATGAGATTGAAAAGGCGCTCCGTCCGAGAGTTTGGCTGAAGTCAGGTGGCTAGTTAGTCATAAATCAGACAGAGGCCCTGGTCGCAATCGATGTGAACACCGGGAAATTTGTCGGTAAAGGAAACGCCAGGCTTGAAGATACCATCACGAAGACCAACCTGGAGGCTGTTGAGGAAATTGCGAGACAGATCAGGCTTCGTGATTTAGGCGGCATCATCGTCCTCGATTTGATCGACATGGAGGATCGCAGAAACAGACAAAAAGTGCTCTCTGCGCTTCAAGAACATCTGCACAACGATAAGAGCCCGACGAAAGTCCTGTCATTCAACGATTTCGGACTCATCATCATGACTCGCAAGCGTGTGAAGCAGTCTCTTGAAAGAACACTTTGCGCTCCTTGTGAATACTGTCAGGGTGCCGGATGGGTGAAATCCGCACAGACTGTCTGCTTCGAAATACTTGAAGAGGCAAGAAGACTCTCAAGAAGTATGAAGGACGTCAGACATATCACGCTCCGGGTCAACCCCGAGGTCGCAACTGCGCTCCACGGCGCGGAGTCTGAGGTGCTCGAGGAGATCGAGTCGTATCTTGGCGCGATAGACATAACATCGGATCCGACTACGCACCAGGCGCAGTTCGATTTTGCGTTCGTGTAGATTGAAATCCAGATGAAAAACAGGGCGTCGCTCACTTAGGCGGCGCCTTTTGTTTTCTAGACTTTAGATACCCCCTGTGCAAAAATGCCTTATCTTTTCGGACCCGAATGAATTACGGCTTCATCATCGACAACCGCAAGTGTATCGGGTGCCATGCCTGCACTGTTGCCTGCAAATCTGAGCACCAAGTTCCAGTCGGAGTAAATCGCACCTGGGTCAAATACGTTGAGAAAGGTGAATTCCCTGATACGCGCCGATTATTTTCGGTGATGCGTTGCAACCATTGCGCGGATGCACCCTGCGTTGAAATCTGCCCAGTGACGGCACTTCATACAAGAGAGGATGGAATTGTCGATTTCGATGATCGCCGATGTATCGGCTGCAAAGCGTGCACCCAGGCCTGCCCTTACGATGCGCTCTACATGCATCCTGATTCTCACACCGCTGCGAAATGTAACTACTGCACTCACCGCACCGACATTGGACTCGAGCCGGCATGCGTCATCGTGTGCCCTGAGCATGCAATCATATCGGGCGACATGGACAATCCCGAGAGCGAGATCGCACGTTTGCTCGCACGTGAAACCGTCTCAGTGCGAAAGCCCGAAAAAGGCACTGAACCCAAACTTTTCTATATCGATGGCGATGCTGTGTCGCTGAGACCTTCGGAGACGAACCCCGACACGGACTATATGTGGAGTAGTCAGTCTTCCGGTGTGGGGCACTTCGCGAGATTCGCCGCCTCAAGAACTGCGGCAGGCAATGAACGGACCGTTCCCAAGAAGCTCCATCAGATAGAACCGCTCGAGAAGAAGAGTGCACGTCGCGTTTACGATGCCCCGGGAAAAGGGGTCCTGTGGGGTTGGGAGGTGGCTGCTTATATCCTGACGAAAGCGGTTGCCGCCGGTGCATTCCTGCTACCAATCGTCGCGGGCTTCGTGACGGAGGTACCTAAGTCCGTCAAGCAATTCGGCGCCCTTGTCTCACTAATCTTCCTCGCAGTGACGGGAGCGTTGCTTGTGAAAGATCTCGGCAAGCCGACACGTTTTCTTTACGTACTGCTGAGGCCCCAATGGAGATCCTGGCTGACTCGCGGAGCCTACATAATCACGGCCTTCGGAGGTCTGTTGACAATTTGGCTAGGTCTTTCATTTTTTGGTCCGAACCAGTTACTAACTTTTATTGAACTTCCAGCGTCTGTGTTCGCGTTGCTATCCGCAATCTACACTGCGTTTCTTTTCGCGCAGGCGAAGGGTCGGGATTTTTGGCAGAGTCCGATGCTCGGCCTCCATATGTTGATCCATTCGGTTATGGCGGGTGGTGCAGTGCTTTTGCTCGCGACCTTCGTGTTCCGGCCTGGCAGGGAATTAGGTATTCCAAATCTTGTCGAAGCCCTCCATTACGTGCTGATTTCTTCACTTGCGCTGCACCTCGTAACGCTCGCGATAGAACTTACAACGACACATTCGACAGAAGACGCCGCCTCCGTGGTGGAGATGATACTGAAGGGAAGATACAAAAATCTTTTTTGGTTTGGACTGGTGATTGCGGGAAATCTGTTGCCGCTGATTCTTCTTACTTACATGTGGGGAGGTTTTGCCGCTCCGGCGGGCCTGCTGATTCTGGTAGGACTTTGGATTTCGCAGCACATCTGGGTCAAAGCGCCGCAAACGATTCCGTTGAGTTGATCTGATGAAGAAACATACCCCGTCATTGATTGAACGCATCGCTGAGAAGATTGGTCTGATTGAGGACTTGCATTCATCCGATCCGTTCGAGATTCCACGTTTGACCGAGCCGGGAGACCTGACTAACTATCCTCCTCCTGAAAAATGGGACGACTGGGTTGAGTATGAGGCGACGAGCGGAAGCGCACGTGAGGCCAGAAGGTACACCATTGTTCCCACAACCTGTTTCAATTGCGAGGCAGGTTGCGGACTTCTGAGCTACATCGATAAGGAGACGGGAAAGATAAGAAAGTTCGAGGGCAATCCCTATCATCCCGGCAGTCGTGGAAGAAATTGTGCCAAAGGACCCGCAACGATCAATCAAATCAACGATGTCGATCGAATTCTGTATCCGATGAAGCGAAAGGGTCCCCGAGGTTCAGGGGAATGGGAGCGCGTTTCATGGGATGAGGTTCTCGACGATATCTCTTCACGAATCAGGAAAGCACTCAAAGAAGAAAGGCGCAACGAAGTCGTATACCACGTCGGACGGCCCGGACACGAAGGATTCATGGATCGCATCCTTCAAGCTTGGGGTACGGATGGGCATAACAGTCACACCAACATCTGTTCTGCGGGAGCACGTTTTGGATATGCAATCTGGCAAGGCCTCGACAGGCCGTCACCGGATCATGGCAATGCGAGATTCATCCTGCTGATCTCGGCACATCTCGAATCGGGTCATTATTTCAATCCTCACGCCCAGCGAATCATCGAAGGGATGATGAAAGGAGCCAAGCTCGCTGTCATGGACACGCGGTTGTCGAATACTGCATCGATGGCAGACTATTGGATGCCGACGCAGCCGGGAAGTGAAGCCGCCGTTTTGTTAGCGATGGCCAATGTCATCATCAAAGAAAGACTCTACAATCGGGAGTTCTTGATGAATTGGGTGAATTGGAGAGATTCGCTGGCGAAGCTCAATCCATCGGCGGAGAACACCTTTGACAACTTCATCAAAGAGCTCGAAAAGATTTACGCCGAATACACTCCAGAATTCGCTGAACGTGAAAGTGGAGTTTCCAAGGAGATGATCGTCGAGGTCGCGAGACAGGCGGGACTCGCAGGCTCGAGACTGTCTACCCACAATTGGCGCAGCGCAGGTGCTGGCAATCTTGGAGGTTGGGCGGTTGCAAGATGCCTCCACTTTCTCAATGTGTTGACGGGTAGCGTTGGCACGGAGGGCGGTACATCTCCGAGTGCTTGGAACAAGTTCAAGCCAAAAGGATTCAGCAATCCGCCCGCACAGCAGTTTTGGAATGAACTTCATTTCCCACTCGAATATCCACTTGCTCATTATGAGATGAGCTTCCTACTCCCGCATTTTCTAAAGGAAGGGAGAGGCAAACTCGACGTTTATTTCACGAGAGTCTTCAATCCTGTCTGGACGTATCCTGATGGTTTCACCTGGATAGAGTCACTCTCGGATGAAAGCAAGGTCGGATTGCACATTGCTCTCACGCCGACATGGAATGAGACGGCGTTTTTCGCCGATTATGTTCTTCCGATGGGCCTCGCCTCCGAAAGACATGACCTCACTTCCTATGAAACCCATTCCGGCATGTGGATTTCATTTCGGCAGCCAGTGCTTCGAGAAGCGGCACGGAAAGCGGGGCGTGAAACCGTCTTCACATATGAAACCAACCCCGGAGAGGTCTGGGAAGAGGATGAATTCTGGTTTGAACTATCGTGGAGAATAGATCCAGACGGCGGTCTTGGTGTTCGTAAGCACTTTGAGTCGCCCTACAGACCGGGCGAGAAAATCACAATCGACGAGTATTACCGATACATTTTTGAAAACACCAAAGGCCTTCCCGAAAAAGCTGCCGAAGAAGGTCTAACTGCACTCGATTACATGCGTAAGTATGGAGCGTTCGAAGTCGAGCAGGCTGTCTATGCCAAACATATGGACGTCCTTTCCGCGACTGACCTCGATGGCGCGGAGATAGACTCTCAATCGGGAGATGTGCGCAAGGGTGGAAAGAATATCGGAGTGGTCGTTGACGGAGCCCCAAGGGCGGGCTTTCCATCGCCTTCGCGCCGACAGGAGTTCTTTTCTCAGACGACAGTGGATTGGGGATGGCCGGAATATGCCGTGCCAACCTATGTCAGAAGTCATATCCATGAGGACAATCTGAAGGAAAATGAAATCGTCCTAGTCCCTACTTTCCGACTTCCGACTCTGATACACACGAGGTCTGGCAATGCGAAATGGTTGGCTGAGATCTCAAACCGCAACCCACTCTGGATTCACACGAGCGATGCCGAGAGATGGGGAATCGCCACCGGCGATCTGGTCCGAATCAATACCGAAATCGGCTACTTCGTGAATCATGCCTGGGTCACAGAAGGGATGAAGCCTGGTGTCGTGGCCTGTTCGCACCACATCGGTAGGTGGAGAAGGAAGTCAGATCCGGGTGGAAATCGATGGGCGACGAATCAGGTAAAACTCGAAGAGTTGGGTGATGGAAAATGGATGATGCGGGTGGTCGAAGGTATCGGAGCCTACGAAAGTGAAGATCCCGACTCTTCAAGAATCTTTTGGACCGACGGTGGCGTCCACCAGAACATAACTTTTCCCGTCCATCCAGATCCGGTTTCTGGTATGCATTGTTGGCACCAGAGAGTGGTGGTCGAGAAAGCACATCCAGGCGATCGGCATGGCGACACCTTTGTCGATACTGAAAAATCCTTCGAGATCTACAAACAGTGGCTCGAGATGGCCCGTCCCGCACCGGGACCCGACGGTCTCAGACGTCCACTCTGGCTAGGCCGCCCGCTCCGACCGATTGATGAGGCCTTCTTTGTGAAAGGGAAGAAATGATTTCGACTTCTCTAGAAGTTCTGGCATCAAAGACATCGAGGTGGACATGAAAGTATTTCGCACTTTGTTGATCACATCGATTCTCTCGACTGCATCAGTGGTTTTTGGTCAGACGACACAAACCTCGCCGATTTCGCCCGTCGATTCAACGATTAAGACGGTCAAGGCGAAATACGAAGGTGGCATGTTCGGCTTCAGCAAGTCCGAAACGGGCACATTGAAGCTCGATGATGAGAGTGCGCGCCTGGTCTTTCTCTCAAAAGACAATAAAGAAAAGTTCTCTATTCCATACGGTGCACTTCTTGTGGTGTATCCACAGTCGAAATCCGTTACTTCCACAACTGGTCGGGTCGTCGGGGTTGCACCTCTGCCTGGAGCAAGAATGCTAGGCAGTCTGATCAAAGAAAATCGCCGCTATCTTGTTTTGAATTTTGACGATCCGGATGTCGCCGCGAGAGGCACTGTCAGTTTCAAGCTGGATAACAAAGAGATACTCAATTCTGTGATTGAAGCGCTTGGCAAAAAGGCCTCACTCACGAAGCGCGGCGATGCATTCTTCCGCCCCAGGCGCGGCGATAACTCCTCTAATTGAGGTCTCCAAAAAGATTTTGCACGATTGCGGCAACCGCGATCGATGCGGTTTCTGCCCTTAGAATCCGACCGTTTAAGGTGACTAGCTTTACACCCTTCGACTTCGCGAGTTCGAGTTCAGAATCTGCCCAACCGCCTTCCGGACCAATCAGAACTAAAATTTCATTAAATCGCTTACTCGAATCCAATTTCTGACCACCTCGTTCGGTGAATAAGACTACTTCCGCATCGCCCAAGTCGCTTGATATCAGCTCGTCAAAGGTTTTAGGAGGAGCAATTTGCATCAAGGTCGCTCTACCACATTGCTTGGAGGCCTCGATCACCATTCGATTCCAGCGCTCCAGCTTCTTTTGAGAATCCTTGAGTTTCACCTCGCATCGTTCCGTCAGGAGCGGAACGAAGGTGGTGACCCCCAACTCGACTGCCTTTTGAAGAGCGAGATCGAACCGGTCACCCTTTGTCAGAGCTACGGCTAGGGTCATTCGGAGTGGAGATTCCGAGGCGTATGGTTCGACTCGTTCAAGTTCATCAACCTTGACCGACCGCTTCCCATCTTGTCTCACGACACCTGCGAACTCAGCGCCTTCGCCCTCGAAGATCCGAACACGGTCTCCTTCCCTAAGCCTCACGACGTGCACGAGATGTCTTGCCTCCTCGGGACTAAAGCGCGCACCATCAGCGCCAATGGATAACTTGGGAACAAAAAATCTACGCATGATCTGCATGACCCGTATTCGAGTCTTTGGATTTATTTGGTCCGAACCGATCAATGAAGTCATTTGATTCAATCCGGAGCGCCGCCCAATGTTCGAAAATCTCAGGCGATTCCAGCCATATTCTCAACCACTCGGCGGCCTCAGCGGCCTCAGCGCGCCTCGCCCGATCGGCTTTTGTATCGGTTGCCACGTTGCGACAGCGTTCCTTCGCCTCGATTGCGGTCTTGCGCACTGCAGCGAGGTCCAGGCGATCGTTTTCGGCCTCGAGTCTTCGCCTAAGAAGATCAATACGCCGTATGGAGATATGTGTATCGCGAATCGTCGGTGATGTGAAAATCGTTGTTAGAAACTGCTCTAACGGAGTTGCTTTTCTGCGTTCGACATCCAAGGCGAGAATCTCGTTGTGTCGGAGGACCGCGCCCTCATCGGCCAAACGTCGCGCGATTCTCATCGGCAAATCTACTGCCCCTACTCCGAACCGGTCCTCGATTTCTTTCTCAATCGCCTGAAGCTCTCGGGAGCCGATTGACTCACAATCCAGTGCTTCCCAGACCTCGATTGCCAGGTCATCTTTGGAGTTCGACTGCCACATCTTGGAAATATCAGGCACGGGTCCGTCCGATAAGCTCAGTTGAAGAATGATTTTTTGGATCGCCGACGATTACAACTTTTCCTCCACATTCCTCGACGATTTCTCGTTCGGGAACAGTCGCCTCCGAATAATCGGTACCTTTCGCGTGGAAATCGGGCCTGACGGCCCTGATTATTTCCTCGACGGTCGGCTCAGAAAAAATCGTCACACAATCGACACATGCGAGCGCCCCAATAATTTCTGACCGTTCATCCTCAGGCATGAAAGGACGCCCCTCACCTTTCTGTAGCAGAACTTGGTCGTCTGCATTTATCGCAACAATCAGGACATCGCCAATCTGTTTCGCCGCGATGAGGTAGCGAACATGGCCGACGTGAAGAAGATCGAAGCATCCGTTGGCTAGGACTATCTTGTGACCGCGTGAACGCTCGGCCGTCACAAATTCAATCAGCTGATCTCTCGACAATGGTTTGAGTGCAAAGTCCCTCATTTCTTTTCGTTAGAGGTGAGTGAGGCAAGCAATTCTGAGGCGCTGACGGTCGAAGTACCCTTTTTCATAACGACGATGCCTCCTGCATGATTTGCAAGCCTTGCGGAATCCGCGAATGACAGACCACATGCCAATCCTAAGGTATAGGTCGCGATGACTGTGTCACCCGCACCTGTGACGTCGACCGCCTTCTTTTCGCCAACTGCATCGATTGCCAAGGGCTCAGAAGAAGGCTCAACGAGCAGCATCCCTTCACTTCCACGGGTCACGAGCAGACTCTTGAATCCGAGTTCTCCGCAGAGCTTCTGACACGCTCCAGCCTCGACCTCGGCTCCGAGGAGCTTTTCCACTTCTTCTTGGTTTGGGGTTCCGCTCGTTGCACCACGGAAGTTTTTCAGGCCGAAACGTGAGTCGACGACGACCGGGACGTTCCTTTCCTTAGCAAGTTCGATGACTACCGACGCCACTCGCTCACTGACCACTCCGTAGCCGTAGTCCGAAAGTATTACCGCGTCGACACTCGGCATCAAACGGACGATTGTTGTTAAGAGCTCTTCTATCACCGCAGCGTCGATCGAATCGCATTTCCCGTAGTCCACGCGGATGACCTGCTTTGAATTGTCTTTTTCCGAGGATGCGAATATTCGTAGCTTGCAGGTAGTCGAAACTGTTGAGGTGACGATCACCTCTTCGGCAGATATCGACTCCGCATTCAATGCTGCGATGAGGAGGTCTCTCGTTGCGTCTGCTCCGATGACTCCAACTAAAACTGGCTCTGCCCCGAGAGCAGCCACATTTGCGGCAGCATTTGCGGCACCGCCAGGGCGGGTCTCAGTTTCAAGATGATTCAAGATCTGTACAGGAGCTTCGCGCGACACCCGGGTTACGGAGCCCGTCATGAACTGGTCGGCAATCAAATCCCCGCACACAAGGATTCTTTTACCGCTAAAATGCTTCTCGACTGTTGAAATCAAATCTGACATCTAAGGCATTAAAGTGAAAAAGGTTGAAGACCTCTCGAGCCTTCAACCCTCCGAAAAGTCATCGGTTTGAAATCAATGTGTGTCGTAGGCGGCGACAGGGAAGTCGTTTGCCGTTCCCCACGACGCTCCGAATAGTCCGCCCGACTGGCTACCTAAGATATAGAAAAGGCCGTTCGTATCTCTCCAAACAGCTATATCCGTCTTGCCGTCGCCATCGTAATCGTTCTGTACCGAATAATCGGATCCGGTCAGTCCGAATGAATAGGAGACGTAGGTTCCGTTGCTACTCTTTAGGATGTACCAAACCAAGTTTGAACTTGGCGTCGCACCCTCACGGATCACCGCCAAATCAGTCTTACCATCGCCATCGTAGTCTCCAGGCGCAACCAGGTCGTTACTGAGCCCCCAAGGAATCACCGAAAGGGTTCCATTGCCCGAATTCATTATGTAGAAAACGGACTGGTCGGTGGCTAAAGCTCCTGGGCGCTGAATGGCGAAATCGAATTTTCCATCGCCATCGTAATCTCCAGGTGCGGTGTAATCAGTCGAGAGACCGTATTGATAACCGAAGAAGCCACCATCCGAACTCTTCAGGACATACCAAATCATTGCACCGTTCGTACGGCGCACAACTGCGATATCGGTTTTCCCGTCGCCGTCGAAATCCCGGGCGACAGGTTCATCTCCACTAGAGCCGAATTGGGCGGCGTAGAATGTATTGTTCGAGCTGTTCAGTCGGTACCAAACGCCGGTAGTGTCTCTCCAGACAGCTATGTCTCCCTTTCCGTCACCATCGTAATCACCGGGAGTGTGGTAGTCGTAGTTTGCGAGACCGAACTGCTGGAATATGTAGCCACCAGCAGACTTCATAATGTACCAAATGTTATTGGAAGGACGGTAAATCGTCAGGTCGGCCTTGTTATCACCGTCGAAGTCCATCGCCCGTCTTAGTTTAATCTGGGCAAACGACGAGGTTGCGAAGAGAGACAGTAGGGCCACCAAGGCAAGGGTGCGGACGGTGAAATTGATTGCTTTCATGTTGATTGGTCCAACCCTCGGGAACAGCCCATTCTGAAGCTGAGCGACGGGGTGAAAATTGAGTCGGTTCAGACTCCCAAGGATACTATCCCGACCTTTTAAACTGCAAGAACCACTAATCTGCGAGCCGTTTATTCAGCCATCTGAATGAGGGTGAAATTTAGGGACCACAGGCATCACGGTGACTCTGCGAAGGGATTTGACGCTTCTTGTCACATCGCGGGTTGCTGCGTGATCCCTGACCTATTTCGAGGTCATTGCCTCGACTGGGAGACGGTCATGGTCAATCCGCCAATCGAGACCGTCCCGCTGCGCGAAATGCGGCGGTTGTAGTCAATCCATAAATTCACCTGTCCACTGCCGCTCGACACCGCACTCGGTGTCTTTATCCAAATCGCACTCGGAACGATTCTGAAATCACAATTCTGGGCCACAGTGAGATTCACGGACAGGAGTCCACCCTTGGTTGGCAGATTTGCGGTGGACATATTCAGCGATGGGGAGCAGGTTGTCGGCGTCTGCAATGCGCGCAGTACAGTGAGCCTGCCGCCGGACTTCACAAGCGAAGTCCATCCGGGAAGAAGGTCCACGGTATTCATGAGTGTCGCCTTGAGTGACGCCACAGTCATGTTCTGATAATAGCCAGCGAGAAGCGCGGCGGCTCCTGCGACGTGCGGGGTTGCCATCGAAGTGCCACTCAGAGTCGCATATGACGAATTGGAGGAGTTATAAGTGCTGTAGATGGACGATCCTGGAGCAGCGATATCGGAACCCACCACTCCGTAATTGGAAAATCCTGATCTTGAATCGT
>CAXRBW010000111.1:0-4715 GCA_964228775.1 Pyrinomonadaceae bacterium
CACGTCGAGGTAATCGATCGGAATCTTCATCTGACGGATCTTCGCGTAGGTCCTCGCCGCTTCCTTCATCGCGTTCTTGATGCGCTTGATGTCGGTGAGCTGTGAGCCGATGTGGAAATGCAGAAGCCTCAGCATGTCGGACCTGCCGGCCTTCTTGAGACGGTTGATGACCTCGAGGATCTCGGTCGTCGTGAGTCCGAATTTTGCGGCCTCGCCCCCAGATTTCTCCCACTTGCCCGATCCCTTGGAGTAGAGCTTGACCCTCACCCCGATCATCGGGAGTCTCGCGTCAGGATTGGATTTAGTGACCTGCGCGGCGATCTTCAATGTATTGTCGAGCTCGCTCAGCTTTTCAATGACGATGACCACGTTCTTGCCGGCCTGTGCACCGACGAAGGCGAGTCTGATGAATTCGTGATCCTTGAAACCGTTGAGCACGAGGAGACTGTCCTCGGATTGTTCCATCGCGAGCGCGGCATAGAGTTCCGCCTTGGATCCAGCCTCGAGACCGAAATCATAGCGCGAGCCCTCGCGGAGATACTCTTCGATGACCGCACGGTTTTGATTCACCTTCATCGGGAAGACACACATGTGGTTTCCCTCGTAGGCGAATTCCTTGATGGATTTTTTGAACGCTGATTGGAGCTTGCGAATCTGGGCGATCAAGAGTTGGGGGAACCTGAGTAGGATCGGAGTGGAGATTCCACGCTTCCTGAGGTCATCGACGATTTCCTTGACGTCGGCGGCGATCGTTGCGTCCTCTGAAGCACGCACTATGAGATTTCCTTTCCGGTTCACACCGAAATAGCCGGCACCCCAGTTTTCGATTCCGTATGTCTCGGTAGTCTTCTCTATGATTGCGCTCAACGCGATTCCCCTTGGGAGGGCAAAAATCTCTGCCCCACTGATCAAAATCTTTCTCTAAAGCGAAACTACAGAGACTACAGAAAAACGAAGTAAATTAAAAGGGGTTTCCCATAAATAATTGTTGTGGGACAGCCCCTCGCCATTAGCGAGAGGGATGGATGGCCAAAATTGCACCAGAATCAATAAAAATGGACCATTTCGCGAATTGGGCGGGAAAGCGATATTCTTTCATCAAGTTTGTGCGCGAGAGTTAGGCAATCTTCCCCAGAAAACCATTTCTCGTAATGAGCAGGAGCACAAATGAACCCCAAGAACGTCCTTAATTACGCCGCCGAGCAGGGGGCGAAGTTCGTGTCGGTACGCTTCACCGATCTTCTCGGTGCATGGCATCACCTGACATACCCAATTCACAATCTAACCGAAGATACTTTTGAAGAGGGATTCGGCTTTGACGGATCGTCTCTGCGCGGATGGGCCGCCATCAACGAGTCGGACATGCTTTTGATTCCTGACCCGTCCCGCGTCTGGATCGATCCGTTCACTGAAGAGACCACAATCTGTCTGATCGCGAACGTCGTCGAACCGATAACGAAAGAAGGCTACTCACTTGACCCGCGATCGGTCGCGCAGCGCGCCGAGAGCTATCTGAAATTCACCGGAATCGCAGACACTGTAAATTTCGGGCCTGAAGCTGAGTTTTTTATCTTTGATGAGGCGCGTTTCCACAATTCCCAGCATTCAGCTGGATTCACCATCGATTCCGAGGAAGGGCATTGGAACTCTGGTCGCCCGAGCACTGCCGATAATCCGAATCTCGGTTTCCACGTGGGACCGAAGGGTGGCTATGTCCCGGTCAGTCCGACTGACTCTCTGATCGATATCCGAAATGCGATTTCAAACATACTCGGCAGCGTCGGTATAAATGTCGAATGTCATCACCACGAAGTTGCAACGGCGGGTCAGTGCGAGATCGATTTCAAATATTCGAACCTGCTGCACACCGCCGACAATCTGATGCTGTTCAAATACATCGTCAAGAACACGGCGTACGCGCACGGTAAGACCGCGACCTTCATGCCGAAACCGCTTTATGGCGACAACGGTTCGGGAATGCACTGCCATCAGTCGCTTTGGAAAGACGACAAGCCGCTCTTCGCGGGCGACGAATATGCGGGTCTCAGTCAGCTCGCCAAGTACTACATCGGAGGACTGCTCAAGCACGCGCCCGCGCTCGTTGCTTTTGCCGCTCCGACAACCAACAGCTTCAAGCGACTCGTTCCAGGATTCGAAGCGCCGGTCAACCTCGCTTATTCGGCGAGCAATCGGTCGGCGGCGATCAGAATCCCAAGTTTCTCGCCTTCGCCCACGGCGAAACGCCTCGAGTTCCGTCCGCCGGACCCGAGCTGCAACCCGTATCTGACGTTTGCGGCGCTTCTCATGGCGGGCCTCGACGGTATCGAGAACAAGATCGATCCCGGCGCTCCGCTCGACAAGGACATCTACGACCTTCCGGCCGAGGAACTCAAGAAAGTTCCTTCACTTCCTGGAAGTCTTGACGAGGCTCTCAAGGCGCTCGAGGCGGATCATGAGTTCCTGCTCAAGGGCGATGTATTCACCAAGCAGATGGTCGAACGCTGGATTACCTACAAGCGTGAGAACGAGATCAACCCGATGAGGCTCAGGCCCCATCCGCTCGAGTTCGCGATGTACTACGACGTTTGATCAGGGCCTTTTGGGTTCGTTTGGCAGGGCGGCCGTCTTCACCGACGTCCGCCCTTCCTGATTTCGGGAGTGATATCAGACCTGTAATATAATCGGAGTCGTCATGGAAAAGTTCACAGTCATCTGTCCATGTTGCGAGGCTGTTCTGACACTCGATGCGGGAACGGGCGCAATCTTGGCGCATGAGGAAAAGAAGAAGACCCTCGGTTCATTCGATGACCTCAAGGGTCAGGCGGAAAAACAGAAGCAGGTGAGGGACCAGCTCTTCGAACAGGAAATGTCCTCGATGAAGGACCGGAGCCGAATCCTCGACGAGAAATTCAACGAAGCCCTCAAGCGTGCGGACACCGAAAAGGACAAGCCCTTTCAAAACCCGCTCGACATGGATTAGCCGAAATATCTCAGGTGATGGAAAAGCATGCAGAAAAACTGATTGTCGCACTTGACCTCGACAGCGCACCCGAGGCGCGTTCCGTGGTCAGCGAGCTGAAGGGAACTGTCGGAGCCTTCAAGGTGGGACTGCAGCTTTTTACGGGCGGCGGTCGTGAACTCGTTCGTGACTTAGTCGAATCGGGTGTACGAGTCTTTCTCGATCTCAAATTCCACGACATCCCGAACACAGTCGCGAGCGCCGCGGTCGAAGCCGCGAAACTCGGCGTGTGGATGTTCAATGTGCATGCGTTCGGCGGCGGAGAAATGATGCGACGCACATCCGACTCGGTCAGAGAGTTCTGCTCTTCCTCTTCGACGCAGGCGCCGATCATGCTCGCCGTCACAGTGCTGACGAGTTGGGATCAAGAAAATATTCGGGAGATCGGCGTCACGGAAAATCTGAGTGAGCAGATTCTGCGTCTCGCGCGACTCACCAAAGACTCGGGCTTCGATGGAGTCGTTGCCTCGGCCCATGAGGTCTCCTCAATCCGCGGCGCTGTTGGTGACGGCTTTACCGTGCTGACCCCGGGAATCAGGCCATCTTTTGCAACCAAAGACGATCAGAAGCGTGTAATGACACCTGCGGAGGCCGTAAGGGCGGGTTCGGACTACATAGTCGTCGGGCGTCCAGTCCTTAATGCACCGGACCGAGCGAGGGCCGTCGAGGCCATTCTCGGTGAGCTCGCTGGAATCTGATCGTCAGAGGGTCGTAAGGTGGAATCAGTCAAAAAGTTACTCAACAATCTCGGTAAAGTTCTGGTGGCGACATTTGTGGTTGCGATGATTTTCGTCGCCACCCGCGGAGTCTCAGCTCAAGAAACCGACTTTTTGAAGCCTGGTGAAAAACTCACCTACAAGATTTCTTTCGGAAGAATTTCGAATGCGGGTTTCGCAGAACTCTCGGTGATATCCAAAACCCGTTTTGCGGGTCAAGAAGCGTTCGAGGTACGCGCTCGCATCAAGACCATCGATATCGTCAACGCGACCCTCTTCGCAATCGATGAGATCCGCACCGTCTACATCTCCGCCGCGTCAGGACTTCCGCTCAACATCAGAAACATATCCGATGCATCTGGCTTTCCGCGCGGCGGATCGGCAGAACCCTCCGTCGCGCCGGCTGGACTCGACCTCGTCTCGTTGATCTTCAAGGCGCGACAGTCTGCGGGTGATGGGAAATTCAGAATATTTGAGGGCGATGCCGGATTTTGGGTCGTTTTGAAACCGATCGGAAATTCGCGCATGTCGACCGAGGCGGGTGACTTCGACGCCAAAAGCTCCTATTTGTTTTCGGAAGTATTCACCTCGCGCGGATTCAAACGCGGAAAGATCTTCATCTCAGATGATGCCGAACGCCTGCCGCTCAAAATCGAACTTTTATCCAAGAGCGGCACACTCGACATTTCGCTCGCCGGAATAACGCGTGACGCGCGGACCTCGGGAGCTGAACAAAGGCCCGTGGATGCGAAAAATAGCGAGAGCTCATCGCAGAAAATCATCAGGCCCTATGACCCCGTGCCACCTCAAACGCCTGCGCCTTATGTCGACAACCGACAACTCGGATCCGATCTTCCATTTAGGCTCGGTGAGAAACTCATCTATGCCGTCAAAGATTCATCGGGCAGCGAGATAGGGGAATTCGAGTTCAATGTTTCAGAGCGAAAGCAGATCGACGGCCGCGACACTCTCCGCATAGT
>CAXRBW010000112.1:0-3438 GCA_964228775.1 Pyrinomonadaceae bacterium
CGCGGTCCTTCTTGAGCGCCGCGTGTGCATCCAATATCTCGATATGATTGGAGGGCGCGAAAAGTGTGGCCTGTTCGCCTTGTCCGTGGATGTCGACAAGGTGGGTCCCGATTCTTTTTAGAAAGCTCTGAGTGACAAGCTGATTGTTGACGAATACGCGGTTCTTACCTGCAATCGACAACTCTCGTTTCACGGAGATGTCGACCTCGCGCCCGTCATCTAGTTCGACCCCTCCCTCATCGAATATCTGACGTAGAGAATCTGTCGGTACCACTGAAAACACACCCTCTATCCGCGCCGATTCCTGGCCCTGTTTGATGACGTCTGCACTGAGACGCTCACCAGTAAGCGCCGAAAGGCTGTCGACGATGATTGATTTGCCCGAACCTGTTTCTCCGGTGAGAAGATTGAGCCCGCGTCCGAACTCGATCTCCAAATCATCTATCAGTGCGACATTCCTGATTTTCAGGAGGGAAAGCATACCTGTTCCGACTCTTGGTCGAAATCAGATTAGCACAGCAGGGAGAGGATTTTCAGTGAGGTGCCCTACGCCGAGAATCGATATTGATTACCGTGCGGGACATGATGCGACTCCCGATGAACCAGTCTCCCAAAGAATAGACCGCATCCGGAGTCACGGAGTTTTCCAGGTCATCCATCTTCCAGTCTATCGACCTTGTTTTCCTGTAAAAGAGGAGTTCTCCCGAAGAGCCTGCATCAAGATTGCCGAATCGGTGGATGACATGAAAATCGGAAACATCAAATTCAGTCAAGCCCGACGCTTCACCGAGATCTCCGATGCTTTTAATGTAGGTCGGAGATGAAAAATTTGCTCTTCGTCTTTCCCTGATGATTCCGATATCGCCCTTGAAGATCTCCTCGGTACCCGGTGAGCGGACAATCGCGGCGTTTCTGAATATGACATCGTAAAGCAATCCTGATTCGTTCAATGGCAGAGTCTCGTAGAGTTTTGCATCAAATCTGTTTTCATACCCATTCGCGATTGTCGACAGTGCAGTTGCGATGGCGATGAAATTCATTTTCACGAGAAACATCTCATCCTTCCCATCGAGTCCGCCAGTCTCGATGAGAATTACCGGCGTTCCCCAAGCGGAGAAGTTGTCACCGAATGCGAGTCCGTTGAAGCTTTCGTCATACTTTGCAAGATTCCCAGGGATGAATGCATTAAGTGCAGCAACCATCGAAGCTATCACTCGCTTGTTTCTCTCAAATCCGGGATTGGTTATCCCTGAAGGATCGCCAAGCACCGCGAGGAATGAAATCGACGCTTGCCTTCCAGATGCGCCAGCCGTGGTCAATTGACCCTGATTATGTAGATTGAAACCAATCTCGGGCTTCCACTCATCACGGAGTGACTTCAGCAACCTCCCTTCCGGAGTTTTTAGATAGGTCGCATCCCTGTTTATGTCGATTCCTTGCAGGTTTCGTCTCTGAAAGAACTCGGCTCCGTCAGGATTGAGCATTGGCACGAAACGAATTGTCAGCTCGCTTTCTAACTTTTTGACCCAGGCCTTGTCGGCATTGCAATCGAGATAGTTCATCAGGTCGAGCATTGCAGAAGTCGCAGTCGGCTCGTCTCCGTGCATTTGGGACCATAAAAAAATCCGCCTCGCTCCGACCCCCCACTCAACTTGGTAAATCTCGCGATCGCCGTAACTACGGCCGACCTCTTTGATTCGCATCCCGTTTCTTCGAAGTCTGTCCAAATAGATTTTGAGATCAGAGTGCCTGACGAGTGACGGTGGTATGTGTGAGATGTGACTCGAGTTCCAGGCCGCCGACAATGTCCTGACATCTACGACTTGACCTTCAGCAACCATCGATAAGAGACCTAGCATCAAAGTCAGTGACAACAAAAACTTCATCCGCCAAAGATAATTCGATTTCTTTTTGTGATGCAAATCATAGGATTTAGTCATTAACATGAGTGTTACTCCGTCCCATGTCATGCATCACGCGTGCCATTAAGTTCGGGGCACCCGCTTCTCGGTACTTTGTCAAAAAGACATATGACCCAAGGCATGGTACGATTGCATCGCCTCAAGGGCCCGAATCACACCAACATATCGAAATGGAAACAATAGTAGGACGCAACGAAAGTTCAGCCAGGAAGTTCCAGTGGAACACCATCATTTGGGTTTCTCTTTTTCATCTTTTCTCGGCGGTCGCACTCTTTTACATCTCGTGGCAGAACATTGCGATTACTCTGGTTCTACTTTGGCTCTCTGTCAGTCCTGGCATCGGCCTCGGTTACCATCGGCTCCTGACTCATCGCGGCTTCAAGACCCCTCGCTGGGTTGAGCGCACGCTTGCCGCGTTCGGGACTCTCGCACTCCAGTCGGGTCCGGTCAGCTGGGTCACCACCCACAGAATCCATCACGCATTCACTGAGACAGAGAATGATCCGCATTCACCTGAACGGGGACTTTTTTGGGCGCATATCGGATGGATCTTCAGAGGCGCGGGCAATACCCCGACGAGAGAGACGATGGAGCGCTACTCACCCGATCTAGTTAAAGATCCGGTCCTCATGTTCCTCGACAAGTTCTATTGGGCACAATCGATTCTGCTCGGAGTGATTCTATGGCTCGCCTTCGGCCTTGAAGCCGTTCTCTGGGGAGTATTTGTCCGCACAGTTCTCGGATGGCATATCACGTGGCTAGTCAATTCAGCCACACACACTTGGGGTTCGCGGAGATTCGACACGCGAGATTCGTCGACAAACAGCTTGATCATCGGTTTGTTGGCTTTCGGTGAGGGTTGGCACAACAACCATCATGCCCACCCACGTTCATCAAGACACGGTCTGACTTGGAAAGAGTTCGATTTCAACTGGATTCAAATCAAGATCATGCGGATGCTGAGGCTGGCGAAAGATGTTTATGCCTTTGATATCAAATCTGATGCGGTCAACTCCACCAAGTTGAATAAGTCAGTCTGAAATTGGTCTTTCGGTGAATCAGAGAAGCTTAAATCAACAAATCATCTACCTGACCCTAGTTATGTCCTTTGCGGGGTTGGCGTTATCTGGCTGTACCAATAAGAAAACCGCGGTTGACTGCCCCCGAGTCTCTGCGCAGAATTCGGACTCCAATTCCAATATCGAAAGTTCTCCATGTCCGTTCGGAATGGAGTTTTCTTGGATACCCCCTGGCGATTTTCTAATGGGATCGCCTGATAACGAGGTTGCACGAAGTGCGAATGAAGGCCCTCAAAGGTCAGTTTCAATTGCTAGTGGCTTCTGGATGGGGCGATATGAAGTGACACAAAGCGAGTACGAGGCGGTGATGAATACAAACCCGTCATATTTCAAGAATTGTGGGCTTGATTGTCCAGTAGAGTCAGTCTCGTGGGATGAGGCCAAAGCTTTCATCAATCGCCTCAACCTTAGGAATGATGGATTTACTTATTCCCTAC
>CAXRBW010000113.1:0-3351 GCA_964228775.1 Pyrinomonadaceae bacterium
CCGAAGCGGGCCTTGAGATAACCCGGGAGGGCGCCCCAAAGTCCACCGACCACCACAGCAGTGATGATGCATAGCGGAATCAGAAGAAACGATGGTAATGAGTACCAAGAGTAGTCAACCTGCTTTCCAAAGACGTCGATCACGGTGCCGCCAAATTTAATTCCAACCCATGCGGTCGCAAAGGCTGCAACGACCAACTGCCCTTCGGCTCCGATGTTGAGGAGACCCGACCTGAATGCGACTGCGACGGAAAGACCGGTGAAGATCAGTGGGGTGGCGATGAAAAGTGTGTAGCCGAAATCCTTCATCGAGCCAAAGGAGTTCGAAATCAGGAGAGAGTACGTTTTGATCGGGTCATCGCCGATTATTGCGACCAATATTCCGCCCACAAGAAAGGCCGCGCCAACGGCGACTAAGGGGTAAAGAACCTCTTTCAAAATACGCATCGTTTTCCGGTATCAGCGGTCCCCAGTTTGCGGGGCGTCTTATTGCTAGTCTGCTGCGGTCTGTTTTGGGACGAAAGTCGCTCAAATATAACCGAGGATTGGGCCTGTCGCCATATTGTCGAGTTTGAGCAATAGGACCCAAATGGGCGCCGGGGGTGGCTGAGTGAGGTAAGTTTGGACTTGACAGTACCAGACTCAACTTTTATTATGCGCCTAGACTAATTGTTTGGTCTAAAACTCATTTTAACTAATGTTTTACGGAGAAAAATGATTATGTTGATTAAAAAATATGATTCATTTCGCGATCTTAGAAGCCTTCAGGACGAGGTAAATCGGCTCTTTTATGGGGCTCTCCCGCGGATTACTCCTGAGGAAGAGGTTCAACGGGGTACATGGTCGCCGAACGTCGACATCTTCGAAACCAAGGACAATTTGGTTATCGAGGCGGAGCTTCCCGGACTGAAACCCGAGGATTTTGAAATTTCTGTTGAGAACAGCGTGATCACCATCAGCGGTGAGAGAAAGCTTGAAAAGAAATCCGAGGAAGGCGGTCATCGCCGAATCGAGCGCTCATACGGTCCATTCTCACGCGCGTTCAATTTGCCGCAATCTGTCTCGACCGAGGGGGCCGTCGCTGATTTCAGCAATGGCATCTTGAGTCTTTCGCTCCCGAAGCGCGAAGAAGTAAAAGCGAGAAAGATTGAGGTGAGAATTAAGGAAGCGTCGACTGCGAAAGCGGCAGGTGCGTGATATGAAGCAAAGGGGCTGTGCGAAGCCGCGGCCCCTTTTCCATTTTTTTTGAAGCCCGCTCAAAAAGATATACATAGACGAACTCAGAGGAAGTAGTAATGAGATTTGAAAGATTCACAATACGCGGTCAGGAAGCCGTCCAAGCAGCAATCGGTGTCGCAGAAAAACACGACAACCAGCATGTCGACCCCGAGCACCTGCTTGCGGCGATGCTTGAACAGAAAGAGGGAACTCTTAGACCGATTCTCGGAAAAATCGGTGCGCCAATCGGGCAGATTTCCGCAGGTGTTCTATCGGCAATCGAACGCATCCCTGGTGTCACCGGAGGTCAGCAATATTTCTCGTCGCGCGCCAACACGATCTTTCAAGATGCCCAGAAAATCGCCGAGAAGATGGAGGACGACTACATCTCGACGGAGCATCTGCTGATTGCGATTGCAGGCGAAAAGATTGGCGACGCCGGCAGGATTCTACGTGAGAACGGAGTGTCGAAAGAGGATGTTCTGAAAGTCGTGACTGAAATGCGGGGTGGTTCGAAAATCACCGATGCCAATGCGGAGGATAATTTTCAATCACTTGAAAAATTTGCATTGGATCTCACTGATCGCGCCAGGAAAGGTAAGCTTGATCCAGTCATCGGCCGCGACAGCGAAATCAGGAGAGCGATACAAGTGCTTTCCCGCAGAACAAAAAACAATCCCGTGCTCATCGGAGAGCCAGGAGTTGGTAAGACCGCAATCGTCGAAGGTCTTGCGCAGCGGATAGTTTCCGGTGATGTCCCTGAAAGCCTGAAAAATAAACGACTGGTATCGCTCGATCTTGGAGCAATGCTTGCGGGTGCCAAGTACCGAGGCGAGTTCGAGGATCGACTCAAGGCCGTACTCAAAGAGATCGAGCGGGCCGAGGGCCAGATCATCCTCTTCATAGATGAGTTGCACACGCTTGTCGGTGCGGGTGCGGCAGAGGGCGCAATCGATGCCTCCAACATGCTCAAGCCGGCTCTCGCACGCGGCATTCTGAGATGTGTTGGCGCAACGACCCTCAGCGAATATCAAAAATACATCGAGAAAGACAAGGCCCTCGAAAGGAGGTTCCAGCAGGTTTATGTTGGTGAGCCCAGCGTTGAGGACACGATTGCCATCCTCAGAGGTCTCAAGGAAAAGTACGAGGTCCATCACGGCGTCAGAATCACCGACGCGGCGATTGTTTCAGCCGCAACACTCTCGAATCGCTACATAACCGATCGGTTTCTTCCCGATAAGGCGATAGACCTCATTGATGAGGCCGCGTCACGATTGCGAATCGAGATTGATTCCCTACCTCAGCCCATCGACACCATCGAGCGTGAAATCTTGCAGCTTGAGATAGAGCGGCAGGCACTCGCGCGGGAAACCGATGAGAAGTCAAAGCAGCGACTCGCCGACATCGAACGACGCATTGCCGATTTGCGTGAGGAATCGGGTGCGATGAAAGCAAAATGGCAGTCGGAAAAATCCAAGATCGAAAAAATGCGTGAGGCCAAGGAGCGTCTCGAAGCGACACGTGCGGAACTTGAACTCGCGAGGCAGAACAACGACCTCGACAGGGCTGCTGAGCTTCAGTACGGAACAATCCCCGCGCTCGAAGAAGATCTCGAGCGTGAGAGGTTGCGACTCGTCGAACTTCAAAAGGACGGAGTGTTCCTTAAGGAGGAAGTGTCAGAAGAGGATGACGCCGAAGTTGTAGCGAGATGGACCGGCGTGCCTGTCTCGAAGATGCTCGAGGGCGAAATGCAAAAGCTCATTCGCATGGAAGACGAGCTCAGATTGAGAGTCATTGGACAGAACGAGGCCCTCAGTGCAGTCGCCAATGCGGTTCGTCGCGCAAGAGCGGGACTTCAGGATCCGAATAGGCCGATTGGGTCTTTCATATTTCTCGGACCGACCGGCGTCGGGAAGACTGAAACTGCGAAGGCGTTGGCCGAGGTCATGTTCAATGATGAGCGGGCGATGGTCAGGTTGGACATGTCGGAATACATGGAAAAGCACGCTGTTGCTCGAATGATCGGGGCACCTCCGGGATATGTCGGTTATGACGAGGGCGGTCAACTTACAGAAGCAGTCAGACGAAGGCCCTATTCGGTGATCCTGTTCGACGAGATTGAGAAGGCCCATCC